>VGFA01000018.1 GCA_016869025.1 Armatimonadota bacterium
GAAGCACGCTGGCCTTCCAGCGGTCCGTGCGCTACGCCGCGGTCGTCATAGGCTGCTATGCCGCCTATGCCATGGGCGCCAACAACGTCGGCAACGCCATGGCGCCGTACGTGGCCGTCGGCGTGATCGGGGCCTCCTCCGGAGCCGCCCTGGGTGGCGCGGCCATAGCGCTAGGCGTGCTGACCTACAGCCATCGCGTCATCATGGTGGTAGGAAAGCAGATTACGGCGCTGGATCCGATCTCCGCCCTGGTGGCGACCACGGCCACGGCGATCACGATCCACCTGTTCACCCAGATTGGGATCCCCGTGTCCACCTCGCAGGCGATCGTCGGCGCGGTCGTCGGGGTCGGCCTCACCAAGGGGGTCATGGGCGTCAACCGCCGAACCTTGATGGTGATCCCGGCCGGATGGGTGGTCAGCGTCGCCGGCTCGGGCGCCGCGGCCTGGCTTCTTCTGGTGGCCTACCGCGCGACCCAATGAGATCCCTGATTCGAGGCGGGCCATGGCCCGGCAGCCGGGACGGCCCAGGGAGGCATCCATGCCCAATGTCGTGGTACTGACAACAGGCGGTACGATCTCGACCCGCGATGCGGACGGCCGCGGGGCCACACCTGTCCTGCGCGGCGCCGACCTGCTGCGCGAGATCCCGGGGCTCGACGCGGTCGCCTCGCTAACAGTAGAAGAGTTCGACTTCATCCCGGGCGCCTTCATGACGCTCGAGAAGATCCTCGAGTTGAGCCGCCGCGCCTCGGAGATCATCACGCGGCCGGAGGTGGCGGGCCTGGTCATCACCCACGGGACCGACACGCTCGAGGAGTCTGCCTACTACCTGCACCTGACGGTGGGCGGCCAGACTCCGGTGGTCTTCACCGGTGCGATGCGCAACGCCTCGCAGATCGGGTTCGACGGTTATCGCAACCTCTACGACGCGATCCGCACGGCGGCCTCGCCCGAGGCGCGGGGGCGCGGGGTATTGGTGGTCCTGAACGAGGAGGTCCATTCAGCACGGTGGGTGACCAAAACCAGCGGGCAGAAGGAGGATACCTACAAGTCACCGGTGACCGGCCCGGCGGGTCTTGCGTACGGGGACCGGATCGCGTTCGTGGCCGCGCCGTACCCGCGGCGCGTGCTGCCCAACGCCATGGAGCCCAAGGTGGACCTGATCCGCCTGGCCGTGGGCGTTGATGACCGATTTCTCCGCTGCAGCCTGGAGAGCGGATCTAGAGGAATCGTGATAGAAGCCTTCGGCGGCGGCCGGGTGCCGCCACCGCTGCTGCCTGCCATCGGTGACGTGCTGGGCGCAGGGGTTCCGGTGGTCGTCACCACGCGGTGTATTGCCGGAGAGATGTGGAACGGCTACGGGTACCCGGGCGCACATCGCGATCTGCTGGCGCGCGGGGTCTACTTCGTGCACGACCTGCCGGGCCACAAGGCCAGGCTGAAGCTGGCGGTGGGGTTGGGCAACGGGCTGCGCGGCGAGGCGCTGCGCGACTACCTGGCGGCAGAGGCGTGAAGGCGCGAAATTGACACGCAAAAACCGGCCTTCTTATAATGGAGGATGGTGCGGCGGGTGCTGCAGGCCACACGGCTTCCAGCGACCGCCGGCTTTGCTTCCAGGAGGTCCGGCATGAAGATAGAAGGCGAGCATCTCCTCCCCGCAACGCGCGATGAGGTATGGGCAGCTCTCAACGACCCGGACGTGCTCGTCAAGACGGTCCCGGGACTCAAGCAGCTCAATCCCACCGGTGAAGACGCCTACGAGGCCACGATCGAGCTGGCAGTCGGACCTGTGCGCGGAACCTACCAGGGAAGGGCTCGCATCACGGACAAGACCGCCCCGGAGAGGATGACCCTGACCGTGGAGGGAGGCGGGCGGCCCGGCACGATCAGGGCAGCGGGCGCTCTGACCCTGGAAGGCCAGGGAACCGAGACGCTGGTGCGGTACGTCGGGGATGTGCAGGTTACCGGGATCCTGATGAGCGTGGGCCACCGCCTGTTCGGCGGCGTGGCCAAGCAACTGGCAGGCGTGTTCTTCAAGGCGCTGGAGCGCGAGGTGCACCAGCGCGCTGCCGCGGAGCCGGCCCTGTGATTCCGGCCGCGTTCGCCTACCATCGGCCCCGCACGGTGCAGGCAGCCATGCGGCTGCTGCTGACGCACGGCCACGACGCCAAGATCCTGGCCGGGGGGCAGAGCCTGCTTCCCATGATGAAGCTGCGGGTCGCAACTCCGGCCCACTTGATAGATATAGGGCACGTGACTTCTCTCCGGGGCATCCGGCTGCGCCAGGGCCGGCTTCGAATCGGGGCTATGGCCACGCACAGGGAGATCGAGCTCTCACCGGCGGTGCGCAGGGCGGCCCCGGTCCTGGCAGAGACCGCGGCGGTCATCGGCGACCTTCAGGTGCGCAATCTCGGGACAATCGGCGGCGCCCTGATGCACGCCGATCCCGTGGCCGACTACCCTGCCACGGTCCTGGCGCTGGAAGCGGAGTTCACGCTGCAGGGCCCATCCGGCGTGCGGACCGTCCCGGCCGCGGAGTTCTTCCTCGGGCCCATGACGACCGCAGCAGGGCCCGACGAGATCATGACCGAGATCGCCGTCCCCGCGGCACCTCCCATGCGTGGCGCGGCATACCTGAAGATGCCCAACCCGGCCTCGGGCTTTGCGCTGGCCGGGGTAGCGGCCGTGATTGGGCTGGATCAGTCCGGCCGCTGCGTCCACGTCCGCGTGGGCATCACCGGAGTGGCCTCGGCCGCATACAGGGCATCCGGCGTGGAGGCCGCCCTTTCCTGGAAGGAGCCCAATGATGAGGCGCTGGAGCGCGCCGCCGCCGCGGCCGCGGACGGGGTCGAGGCCAACCCCGACATCCATGCCAGCGCCGAGTACCGGATACATCTGGCCGGTGTTCTCACGCGACGCGCCCTTGCGCTGGCCCGCGACCGAGCCATGGCGGTCCGGCGCCGAGGACGGGCCGCGTCGCGAGCCTGATTGGTGGAGCAGGGGATGCATTCCGAGATTAGCCGCATCCAGGAACTGCTGGCCGGGCAGGGCTATGTCGCCGACCGCACAATCGCGACCAGCGTCTACCTGTCCATCACGCTGCGCAAGCCCCTGCTCATAGAGGGCGCCGCAGGCGTGGGGAAGACCGAGGTGGCGAAGGTAATGGCCCGCGCCCTCGATGCGGACCTGATCCGGTTGCAGTGCTACGAGGGCCTCGACGCCACCACCGCGCTGTACGAGTGGAACTACCAGAAGCAGCTCCTCCACATCCGGCTCTCCGAGGGTGGCGAGCGGTCGCTTGCCGAGCGCGAGGCCGAGATATTCAGCGAGGGGTTTCTCCTCAAGCGGCCGCTGCTGGACGCCATCACCAGGTCGCAGCCGCCGGTGCTGCTGGTAGACGAGATAGACCGGGCCGACGAGGAGTTCGAGGCGTTTCTGCTGGAGGTCCTCTCCGACTTCCAGGTTTCAATCCCCGAGATCGGCACGATAGCGGCCACCGCGATTCCCAACGTGGTGCTCACCAGCAACCGCACCCGCGAACTCGGCGACGCGCTGCGCCGGAGGTGTCTGTACCTCTGGATTGATTACCCCACGTTTGAGAAGGAGCTGGAGATCGTCAGGCTCAAGGTGCCTTCGGTCAACGGGCGCCTGGCCGAGCAGATCAGCGCCTTCATGCAGTTGATCCGGCGCGTCCGGCTGGAGAAAGCCCCGGGGGTTGCCGAGACCCTGGACTGGAGCGCCGCGCTCATGGCCCTCCACCGAGACCATCTCGACCGCACTGCGGTCGAGGAGACGCTGGGCGTGCTCTTCAAGCATCATGACGACGCCGCGACAGTGCGGGCGCACTGGCTGGATCAGCTTCTCGATGGTGTCGCGGCGCTGGAGCAGGAAGGACGGCCATGGTCCCAGGAAGCCGTGGTGCGCGCCGCGGAGCGGCTCGCGATCCGCAGGTAGACCGCCCGCGGCACGGTGACCTCGCGGCCAACGTGGTGGCGTTCGCCCGCCTGCTGCGAGGGCGCGGGTTGATCGTTGGACCGCCCGAGGCCGCCGACGCGTTGCGCGCTCTGTCCGCCGTGGACCTGACCGACCGCCTGGAGACCTATCTCGCGCTGCGGGCTGTTCTGGCGTCCGGGCCGGAGGCGCAGCGCATCTTCGACGTCGCCTTCTGGGAGTTCTGGGGCGAAATGCACAAGGCGGTGGGCGCTCCTCCGCCCGGAGATCAGAGTGCGCCGACGCTGGACGGCCAGCAGGCGCTCGACCGCGTGATGATCGAGTGGCAGGAGAACGGTGAGACAGGAGCCGACGGCGATCGAGTCCCGGCCTACAGCCCGGTTGAGGCACTCACCCACAAGGACTTCAGCACGCTTTCCGCCGATGAACTTGACGAGATCACCGCGATCGTGAACGCGATCGCCCGGAAGGTGGCAACGCGCCTCTCACGCCGGACCAGGCAGGCCAGGAGAGGCCGCTTGGTGGACCTGCGGCGTACAATCCGGCACAGCCTGCGCCGTGGAGGCGAGATACTAGACGTTCTCCGTAGGGAACGGAAGCTTCAGAAGACGCGCGTGGTGCTGGTCTGCGACGTCAGCGGCTCTATGGACCTCTACAGCCGGTTCATAATCCAGTTCATCTACGCGCTCCAGCACGCGGTGGCCAGGGTCGAGACCTTTGTCTTCAGCACCGGCCTCAGCCGGATCACGGGATCGCTCGCACGCGCCGATCTGCGTGCCGCCCTGGACGAGATCGCCCGGAAGGTGCCCGACTGGTCCGGCGGTACGAAGATAGGTCGCAGCCTGCGCCGGTTTCTAGCCGACCACGGAGGGTGGGCACTCGACGGCCGGACCGTGGTCATAATCATCAGCGACGGATGGGATACCGGCGATCCGGACGTGCTGGAGTCGGCCATGGCCGAGCTGCACCGGCGCGCCGCGCGCGTCATCTGGTTGAACCCGCTGCTGGCGAGCCCGGGGTATGAGCCAATCTGCCAGGGGATGCGTGTCGCGCTGCCCCATGTGGACGTCTTCGCCCCTGCGCACAACCTGGACAGCCTGCGCCGGCTCGAACGCCATCTGGCGCGCCGCCCATGAAGGAACTCGCCGACATCCTCTCCGCCGCACGGGAGGCCTCGGCCGCAGGAGAGCCGATGGCCGTGGCCACCATAATAGGGGTGAGGGGTTCCACGTACCGGCGTGAGGGCGCACGCCTGCTCGTCACCCGCTCGGGCCGCCTGACCGGCAACATCAGCGGGGGCTGCCTCGAGGGGGACGTGGCCGTCGTGGCCGCGGACGTAATGGAGCGGCGCCTCCCGCGGGTGACGCTCTACGACCTAACCGCCGATGACGACGCGGTGTGGGGTTTGGGCCTGGGCTGCAACGGCGCGATCGAGGTGTTCGTCGAGCCCGTAACGGGTGACGATCTGTTGTGGCAGGCGGCGGAGGCCGTGCTTGACGGCGCCACCCTTGGGCTCGTTACCGTGGTGGAGGGAGGGGCCACTGTCCCTGCCGGAGGGCGCATGGTGGTGTGGCCCGACGGTCGCCGCCAGGGCAGCCTGGGCGATGCGGCCGTGGATGAAGAAGCCGCACGGATCGCGCTGTGCGCTTCGGGCGCGCTCCGCTCGCGGGTTCACACCCTCGGTGCCGAGGGTGGGCCGCAGATACGGCTGTTCGTGGAAGTGCTGCATCCTCCGTTGCGCCTAATCGTCTGCGGGGCAGGGCACGATGCGATACCCGTGGTGCGTCTAGCATCGCAACTCGGCTGGAGGGTGCTGGTTGTTGACAGGCGCGAGGCGTTCCTGACGCCCGAGCGATTTCCGGGTGCAACCGGGTTTGTCCGCACGGAGTTTCCCGAGGCCGGAGCGACGGTCCCAACCGACCCCAACTCGTTCGTGCTGGTGATGACCCACAACTATGTCCACGACCGCGACCTGCTGCGGGCGTTTCTGCCGACACCGGTACGATACCTGGGAATGCTCGGGCCCAGGGCGCGTACCGAGAAGATGCTGGGGGAACTTGTGGCCGAAGGCGTGGCGATCAGCGAGGACCGCCGCGCGCAGATCTACGGCCCGGTCGGCCTGGATATCGGCGGTGATACCCCGGACGAGATCGCGCTGGCAGCCCTCTCCGAGATCCTCGCCGTGGCGCACGGCCGCGCAGGAGGGTTCCTGCGTGCCCGCTCCGGTCCCATCCATGTGCCTGCGCAGGACGCGGGCCCCTTCGTTTCTGCCGTGATCCTGGCGGCCGGAGCCAGCACCCGCATGGGCCGCCCGAAGCTGGCGATTCCCGTGCGGGGAACGCCGATGATCCGCCGCATAGTGGCGGCCGCGCTCGCCTCGCGCTGCAGTGAAGCCATCGTAGTGCTGGGCACGCACGCGGATCTCTACCGTTCGCTGCTCGACGGCCTGGCAGTACGGATAGTGGAAAACCGGGATCCCACGGAGGGTATGGCGTCCTCGATCCGCGCCGGAATCGAGGCGGTCTCGCCCGACGCCTCCGGCGCTGTGATCCTGCTGGCGGACCAGCCGTTCGTTTCGGCAGAGGTGATTGACCGTCTGATCGAGGCCGTCGCCTCCGACAGGCGGAGGATCGTCGCGTCGGAGCACCACGGCGCCGCGACTCCGCCGGTCTACTTCCCGCGAGCCTACTTTCCGGAGCTGCTGGCCCTCGAGGGCGACCGCGGTGCCCGCAGCGTGATCCAGGCCCATCCACGGGAATGCGTCTTGGTGCCGCTCCCCGAGTCCTGCGCCGCGGACATCGACACCAGCGAAGATCTCTCGGCCATCGGCGACTAGACGCGCCTCAGGACCCGCCCCGCCCTGGTGCCGGTGTCCACGGCGTTCTCGATGACAACCTGTCCGTTCACAACCACCTGGGCGACGCCCGCGCAGTAGCGATGTGGGTCGTGGAACGTGGCCAGGTCGGTGATCCGGTCCGGATCGAAGACCACCAGGTCGGCGGCGCAGCCCGGCCTGATCAGCCCCAGGTCGTAGCGGCGCAGCCGCTGTGCCGGGAGGGAGGTCATCTTGCGCACTGCCTCTTCGAGACTGAGCACGCGGTCCTCGCGCACGTACCTGGCCAGTACGCGCGCGAACGTGCCGTAGCTGCGCGGGTGTGGCCTTCCCCCGGCCGAGGGGGAAAGCGTCCAACCGTCGCTGGCAATGGCGACCGCGGGGTGGCGCATCACGCGCCGCACGTCCTCCTCGCACATGGAGAATATGATCATCTGAACCCCGCCGCGCCCGCTCTCGAGCAGGTGCAGGGCCGCGTCCACCGGATCCTCGCCCCTGTCCGCGGCGATCTCGGTGAGCATCCTGCCCTCGTACACCTTGCATGGACCGTCAGGGATGCTGCTGATCATGATCGCCTCAGGGTCGAACTCGCGGGCTCCAGAGGACAACGCCTCGGGTCCGGGAGACGCGATCTCGGCGCGGATGCGGGCGCGCTCGTGTGGATCAGCGAGGCGGGAAAGCATCGCCTCGATCCCGCCCTGCATCGCCCGCTTCGGCAAGATTGCCGCCAGGGTGGTGCTGCCGGCTGTGTACGGGTACTGATCCGCCAGCACGTCCTGACCTGATGCGCGCGCGCGGTCAATCATCTCCAGCGAGGCACCTACCAGGCCCCAGTTCTGGCGGCCCGTTGCCTTGTGGTGACTGAGTTGCACGGGCACCCTGGCGCGGCGTCCGATCGCGAGTGCCTCGCCGACCGCGTCCAGCAGCGAGTTGCCCTCGCCGCGGATGTGGGAGGAGTAGAATGCCCCATACCGCCCTGCCACCTCTGCCAGCGCCACAAGTTCCTCGGTAGCGGCGTAACTGCCGGGGACGTAGATCAGGCCCGAGGAAAGACCGAACGCCCCCTGCTCGAGCGCCCGCGCCACGTGGGTCCGCATCGCGTCCAGTTCCTGGGACGACGGAGCACGGTCGTCAAATCCCATCACCGCGACGCGCACGGTCCCATGGCCTACTTGCAGGGCGACGTTGCAGGCCAGCGGAAGGCGTTCCAGGCAGGCCGCGTAGCCGGAGGCGTCCTCCCACTCCCACGACAGCCCTGCGTCCACGAACGCTGCGTACGCACGCAACAGTTCCAATCGTTCCTTGTGGACCGGGAACGGCGAGAAGCCGCAGTTGCCGACGAGCTGCGTGGTGACACCCTGGCGCACCATCGCCTCGGCACGAGGGAATGCCGGGAGAGTGAAGTCGCCATGTGTGTGCAGGTCAATGAATCCGGGCGCCAGCACAGCGCCGTCAACGTCAACAATCCGCCGGGCAGCAGCCCCGGACAGATCGCCGACCATCGCGATGCGGCCGTCCTCCACGCCCACATCGCCCCAGAACCACGGGTTGCCGGTGCCGTCCACTATGCGGGCGTTGCGGAAGACCAGGCTGTACATCTATTCCCCTCCCTCACTTCCCACCCTGGGACGGAGGCAGCACCAACAAGACATCGCCGACCAGGCGCTCCCCGGTCTCGTCCGACGGCAGGTTGATCACCACTCCCCGGACCACGAGTGTCGTTGATCCGCCGCCATCCAGGTTCAGGGCGTCGGTCACCCCGAGCCGTCGAAGCATTCCTGCCAGCTCTGCAAGGGTCATGCCGAGACTGTGATAGGGCTGGCGCCCTCCGACCACCGCGATGACGATCCGGCCATCTTCCAGCCGGCCGATAGAGGTGCGAGGATGGCGCCGGTTTACAAACGACGGGCGGAACCCTTCGCCGCCGGCGAACTGGCCGCCGGAGAGGAGCCGCGGTCCACCGCCTACTACGTTCCGGACGCCTTCCCACCGCGCATCGCCGGAGGCCGGTACCAGCCGCAGGCGGAGCAAGACCCGATCGCCCTGCTTGAACGCGGCCAGCAGGGAGGCCCGACCGCGGGCGTGTCCCGAGAGAACGTAGCCGCCCTGAGGGATTGGGCTGTTGCCGCGTCCATCCAGCACATGCTGTACCGTGTCCCCGGCCACGACTACCTCGGCGCCGAGGGCGCTGGCGCGCGTGGTGGCGCCGTGCGCCGGGCGGTACAGGATGACCTCACCTGCGCCGCGGTCGCGGTTGACGCCGTCTATCGTGACCGTGCCTCCATCGGTAGAAGCGGCGGCATCGAGCCGGAGCACGTCGAAGAGCAACTGGCCGTCATCCGTGATTCCAACACAGCTCCTGCCCGCCAGCGGCTCGCTGATCACCTCACCCTCTATGACCAGGCACCCCAGTGGATCTCCCAACGAGGTGAAGAACCCGCCGTTTATCGCAGCGGTCGCGCCGACGCGACGCGCGGCCTCGCTGGTCCTGCCGCGGCCTATGAGCGGCCCGGAGGCCAGCGCCGGTCGCAGCCGCGCGCCGCCCGCGGGTTCGACTAGCACAACCCCGCTCCAGAAAGGTCCGGGCAGCGCCTCGTAGTCGGACACTGTAAGGATGATCCAGGTAGGCAGACCCTCGGCCGCGAGGCGTTGTTGCAGGCCGGCCGCCTCGTCGCGGGTGGCGTAGTTCCCCACGCGAACCTTGAAGAACTCGTCAACCGCATCCACGAACGCCGGAAAGCCCCGCGCCCGCATCGCATCGGCCAACCGTCGCGCCCGCTCTTCTTCCAGGAACGCGCCGATCTGCACCCGCCAGACCGGCGGCGTTCGCAACGCGCCTCGTTTCTCCAAGATGAGGGTGACGCCGGCTTCCAGCACGACCGAGAAGGTCAGCGACATGCCCTGCTCCGCGCCCTGCAGGTATGCCCACACCAGACTGGCTGCCTCGGCGCGCGTGAGCGGATCGCCGGGGCGCACGCGCTCCGAGGGTGGCTCGCGCAGCAGAGGCGGTGTGCTATGCGAGGCGACGGCGATCGCGCCGCGGACTGCAGGCGGTAGGCCGTTGAGGTCGGTGAACGGTAGCGCTGCGTTGACCATGTACGCGGATTCGAACGTGTGCCCCAGCGCGCGCACCAGCCAGATGAAAGCATCGCCGCGCACGAGCGGCGAGTTCGGGCGGAACAGGCCGCCCGCGGGAAGGATGCCGTAAGCCACGGCGGATTCAACCGCGGGCGCCAGTTCGCGTGCGAGTGATAGATCGGCAAACGACGGCGGATCGAGCCGCACCTGCGGCAGTCCGCGCGCTGCTACGAGCCAAGCGACGAACTGTGCGCGGCCGATTGGCGCATCCGGGCGGAACAGACGGTCGGCGCCGACCTCGATCACGCCGCGCGCGAGCAGGTTCGCGATGCGCTCCTCTGCCCAGTGGCCGCGCGCATCTTCGGGCCGCAACTGGGCGGATGCGGCGGCTCCTGAGGCAACCAGCAGCGCGGCCAGGAGGGTGAGCGCGATCAAGAGCGTGCGGCGTGCGTCCGGCGGAAACATCGCCTCGGGGATTCTGCTGACGCCCTGTTGTTCCTGCTCGCCTGATACACCTGTCTTGGAAATCAACAAATTGTGTCCGGCGAAGAAGGAGAATCTATATGTGGTATCGAACGGACATACGACGGCAAGATCGTGCCGTCCATCTTCCAAGAGAAGGAGGCGAGGACGGTGGCGAAGAAGGCTAAGAAGGCCGCTAAGAAGAAGGGCAAGTAGCCGCCCTGCGCTTGCCCCAAAGAGACGGCGGGTCTAACCGCCGTCTCTTTGTTCGTGATTGCGGCCTGCGTTCACCACAGACCGCATCTAGCCGAAAGCGTTGAAGCCCGTAAGATCACGGCCCAGTATGAGCGTGTGGATGTCGTACGTGCCCTCGTATGTGTCCACCGATTCCAGGTTGGCGGAGTGGCGCATCGCGTGGTATTCGAGCGTGATGCCGTACGCGCCGAGGATCGAGCGCGCGGCGCGCGCGATCTCCAGCGCGGCGCGGACGTTGTTGCGCTTGGCCAGCGAGACCTGCGTGTGCCGCATCAGCCCCTGATCCTTGAGCTGCCCCAGGCGGTAGACGAGGAGCTGCGCCTTGGTCAACTCGGTGAGCATGTCCGCCAGCCGTGCCTGGATGATCTGCGTCGCGGCGATGGGCCTGCCGAACGCCACGCGATCGCGCGCGTAACCCAGCGCCTCCTCGAAGCAGGCCATTGCCGCGCCCACGGCGCCCCACGCGATTCCGTAGCGTGCCTGGGTCAGACAGGAGAGCGGCGCCTTCAATCCCTTCGCATCGGGAAGACGGGCGTCGTCGTCCAGGCGCACGCCGTCGAGCACCAGCTCAGAGGTGTCGGACGCGCGCATGCTGGCCTTCGTCTTCAACTCGTGCGCCGAGAAGCCGGGCGTGCCCCGCTCCACGAGGAACCCCAGGATCTCGCCGCCGTCGTCCTTGGCCCAGACCACCGCCACGTCCGCGAGCGAACCGCTGGTGATCCACATCTTGGAGCCCGTTAGTTCCCATCCGTCCCCGCGGCGCCTGGCGCGGGTCTGCATCGCTGCGGGATCAGAGCCCGCCGACGTCTCGGTCAGGCCGAAGCAGCCGATGGCCTCTCCGTGCGCCAGGCGCGGGAGCCAGTGCCTCCGCTGCGCCTCGCTGCCGTAGGCATATATGGGATACATGACGAGCGAACCCTGCACCGAGGCAAACGAGCGCAGGCCTGAGTCGCCACGCTCCAGTTCCTGAAGGATCAGGCCGTAGGCGACGTTGTTGATCCCTGCCGCGCCGTACTCACTGGGCAGGTTGGCGCCCAGGACTCCCAGGCCTCCCAGCTCCTTGACCAGGTGCTTGGGGAATTCGCCCCTCAACCACCAACCCCCGATGTGCGGCAGGACCTCGCGGTCCACGAAGCGGCGGACCGTATCACGCATCAACCGCTCGTCGTCGGAGAGCAGTCCATCAAGCATGTAGTAGTCGGCCGGTCGTGCCAGGAGTTCACTCACGCGGCAACCTCCAGTAGTACGGCGTCCCCTCGATTCTATGGGATGGAGCACGACCGGGGAAGGGTTCCGCCCTGGGATCTGGAACCCTCTCCTCATGTCCGCGACACGGATCATCCGCATCAGTGCCGGAGGCGTCGAGGCAAGCGCAGCGATGGGAAACACGCGTACCGCCGATGCGATTTGGGAGGCGCTGCCGATCGAGGGCCGCGGTAACCGCTGGGGGGACGAGATCTACTTCCGCATCGGGCTAGGCCTGCCCGAAGAGGACGCGGTGGAGGTCGTGGAGGTGGGCGATCTCGCGTACTGGCCCCCGGGGCAGGCGTTCTGCCTCTTTTTCGGCCCTACCCCGGCCAGCCAGGGGATCGAGCCCCGCGCGGCGAGCCCGGTGAACGTCTTCGGCCGCGTCCAGGGCGATGCCACGCTCTTTCGAGGAGTGCGCGATGCAGCCCGGGTCACCCTGGCTCGGCTCGATGCGCCGGAGATCTCCCGCACGAACGGCTGACCCATCTTCCCAGACACCAACTTCCCAGGCGCCGAGTTGAGAACATCAGGAGGACTCGATTCCGCCGCGTCGAACACCCTTCATGGTAATCGTTTTCCATCCATGAGCGTGTCGTGCCCTCGGCGATTCTGGCACAGGAGGCCTGCGTGTGACCGCGACGATCCGGGAGGTGGCTGAGGCCGCTGGAGTATCGGTCGCCACGGTTTCGCGGGTCGTGAGCGAGAGCGATCACCGCGTCGCCGCGGCAACGCGCAGCCGGGTGCTGGCCGCAGTCGCGCGACTGAACTATCAACCCAACCTGGTGGCGCAGGGCCTGAAGAGCCGCGTCACACGCACTGTCGGTCTGATAGTGCCCGACATCAGCAATCCTTTCTTTCCGGCGATCGTTCGAGGAATCGAGGATACCGCAAACCAGGCCGGCCTCGCGGTCCTGCTGTGCAACACCTACGAGGACCTTGCCAAAGAGCGTAGCTACCTCGCGCTGCTGCGTAAGCGCATGGTGGACGGCTTCATCTTCGCCACTGTAGGCGCCAACACCGAGCACCTGCGGATGCTGCGGCGTCAGCGCATGCCCGCGGTGCTGATCGCCCGGGCCCCGGGCGGGGTGGACATGGATGCCGTGCTGGTGGACAACCGTCGGGGGGAACGCGAGGCCGTCGAGCACCTGCTGCATCTCGGCCACCGGCGCATCGCTTTCATCGGAGGGCCGGCGACCCTGCCGGTGGCCGGTGAACGCCTGGCCGGCTATCGGGATGCCCTCGGCGCAGCCGGGATACCGGTGGACCCTGCTCTGGTCTTCGACGGTGGCTTTCGTCCCGAAGGCGGCGCGGCCGCGGTGGAGGCGCTGCTGAGCCGGCGGGTGAAGTTCACGGCCATCGTGGCCGCCAACGACCTGATGGCGATCGGGGCAATGGAGGATCTCCATCGCCGCGGGCGGCGGCTTCCCGGTGATGTCGCGGTGGTCGGGTTTGACGACATCACGTTTGCCTCGCTCGTTGAGCCCCCGCTTACGACCGTCGCGCAGCCCAAGTACCAGATGGGCCGCCTGGCAATGGAGCGGCTGCTGGAACTGCTCAACGGCGGGGCCTCCCGGCCCCGCCGGCTCGTGCTGGAACCACGGCTCGTTGTTCGGGAATCATGTGGGGCGAACCTGACGCGCACCGAGATCAAGCGATCTAACTAAGGAGGGGATTGAGAGATGAAAGGCCTGTTGCTAGAAGCCGAGTGGAAGCCGCGCGACGGCTACAAGGTGAGTGAGTTCGAGCGCACCACCGGGAAGGCGGTCACCGGCAGTAGCGTCTGGCACCGCCCGCGGCTGCGTATTGCGGACCTGCCCGACGCTCCGCTCGGTCCGAAGGACGTGAGACTGCGGGTCCGAGCATGTGGCATCTGTGGCTCGGACGTGCACTTCTACGAGACCGACAAGGACGGCTACATGCTCTACCCCGGGCTGACCAAGTTCCCCGCGTTCCTTGGCCACGAGTTCTCCGGCGAGGTCGCTGAGGTTGGCTCCGAGGTCACGGATCTGGTCGTGAGCGACATGGTCACCGCCGAGGAGATGATCTGGTGCGGCGAGTGCGTTCCCTGCCGCAACGGGTATCCCAATCAGTGCCTGCGGCTCGAGGAGATCGGATTCACGATCCACGGTGCCATGGCCGAGTTCATCGTGATCGGCGCCAAGTACTGCTGGAAGATAAACGAACTGGCCGAGGTCTACGGCAGCGTGGACCGCGCATACGAGGCCGGCGCGCTGTGCGAGCCCACCTGCGTGTCCTACAATGCCATGTTCTCCAGGGCCGGCGGCTTCAAGCCGGGCGGGTACGTTACGGTTTTTGGAACGGGGCCGATTGGGCTGGCCGGGGTTGCCCTTGCCAAGGCCGCCGGAGCGGGCCGCGTTATCGCATTCGACGTATCCGCGGCGCGCCGGGAGCTGGCCAAGAAGGTTGGCGCCGACTTCGCATACGACCCCGTTGAGCTCGGACGCCAGGGGACGAAGCCGCGCGACGTGATCATGGAGGCCACCAAGGGCGAAGGGGCCGACCTGCATTTCGAGGCCGCGGGGTCTCCGCCGCTGACCATCCCCGAGATGGAAGAGAGCCTGGCCGTGGGCGGCAAGATCGTGATCATCGGCCGGGCCTCAGAGCGCGTGCCGATGTACCTTGAGCACTTCCAGACCCGCGCGGCGCAGTTGTACGGCGCGCAGGGCCACTCGGGATACGGGAACTTCCCGTCGGTGATTCGGTTGATGGCGGCGCGCCGGATAGACATGACGCAGGTTGTCACGAACCGGTTCCCGCTTGATCGCGGGGTCGAGGCCATACAGACTGCCACCAAGCGAGAAGGCGGCAAGATCCTCGTGCTGCCATGAAGCGATTCGGACTGAACGGCGCCACTACCGGTGAGCACGTTGACATCGAGACCGACATCCGGGTGGCCGGGGAGGCAGGGTATCAGGCCGTCGAGCTAAGGGACACGAAGATCGAGCGGTACCTTGGTTCGGGCGGCACGCTTGCCGCCCTGCGCGGCCGGCTCCGCGACGCCGGCGTGGAGGTGCTCAGCATCAACGCGTTGGAAGACTCGACGCTCCGGACCGGCGCGCGCCTGGAGGAGATTCTGGCGCGCTGCCGGGTCTTCTGCGAGTGGGCCCGTGCCCTGGACGCGCCCTATGTGGTGGCGGTGCCAAGTTTCCTGGCACCGGGTGAGGCGGGCTCATTGGACTCCATGGACGCGGGGATGCGGTCGCAGACCGGCGCATCGCTGGCCGCCATGGCCGGCGTCGCCAAGCCCTTTGGGGTGAAGGTCGGGTTTGAGTTCCTTGGATTTCGCACGTGCTCGGTCAACACCCTGCGCGTCGCCAGAGACATCCTCGACGAGGTAGGGGATCCCACGGCGGGCCTCGTCATTGACACGTTCCACTTCTACGCCGGTGGATCGCGGCTTGAGGACCTGGACGGCCTTGACGCCGCCCGCGTCTTCGTCGTCCACGTGGACGATGCCGAGCCCGGCGATCCGGCAGGCCTCGGTGATTCCCACAGGTTGCTGCCCGGCGAGGGGGTCATTCCCCTGAAGGCCATGATCACACGCCTGGAGGAAGCGGGATACCGCGGCACCTACTCCCTCGAGCTGTTCCGGCCCGAGTACTGGGCCTGGCCCCCTGCCGAGATCGCGCGGCGCGGGCTCGACAGCATGGTGCGACTGTTCACCTGAGAGCCAAAGGAGCGAGGAGATGAGCATCAAGGTTGGTGTGCTGGGAGCGGGATTCATCGGCCGGATTCACGCGCTCATCCTGAAGCGGGATCCGCGCGTCGAGTTGGTTGGGATCGCGGACGTTGCGCCGTCCGCAGCCGCGCGCCTGGCGGTCGAGGTGGCAACGACGCCGTGTGATGGGCTGCCTGCCCTGATGGACGCCGGCGCCCAGGCGGTCTTCATCTGCACGCCCAACGTGCGGCACGTGGAGCCCGTGGTAACCGCGCTAGATGCCGGGCTGCACGTCTTCTCCGAGAAGCCGATGGCCACCTCGCTCGACGGCGCCAGGACCATCCGGGACGCGGCCGGGAGGTCGAAGGGCATCTACCAGATTGGGTTCAACCGGCGGTTCTCCAACGCCTATCGCTTTGCTAAGCAGCGGATCGAGGAAGGCCGCATCGTGCCCCGCCTCGCACAGATGAAGCACAACCGCGGGGAGCTTCAGCAGCCGGCCTGGACCGGCGACCGGTCGGTGACCGGCGGGTACCTGTACGAGACGCCGGTGCACCTGTTTGACATGGGGCGGTTCCTGTTCGGCGAGGTCGCCGAGATCACCGGTAGCGCTCGCCAGAGTGCCTACGATGAACCCGACGGGTTCATGATGCTCTTCACCTACCACAGCGGCCTGGTGGCGTCCGTGACAAGCGTGGCGCACACGTCGTGGCTGTTTCCGTACGAGCGGGTTGAGATCTACGGCGTCCACTCAACGATCGTAACCGAAGAGCTGGAGCGCGCCTGGTTCAGCCCTGGGGTCAGGGAGCAGGTCGAGGCCGTGGACTGCTTCCACATGCCCTTCGATCAGAAATGGGGCTACATCGAGCAGGATAGGTTGTTCATTGATGCCGCCCTTGGCGAACGGCCCCCGGCGGTGACCGCCGAGGACGGCTACCGGGCGACCGAGCTGGTGGAAGCCGTCTACCGCGCGGTGCGGGACGGGGGCGTGGTGCGGCTACCGCTCGATGGGTGACAGGTAGGGCCGCAGGACCCCGGCCGTCCGGATGCAGGACAGGCACAGGAGGAGAAGGTGCGCTACCGGCTTCTGGTCGCGGACATAGATGGGACGCTGGTAAACGCCTCCCGCGAGATAACGCCTCCTGTGCGATCCGCGGTCGCCGCGGCGCAGTCGCGCGGCATCCGCGTGTGTCTGGCCACAGGCCGCATCTGGCCGTCGGCGAGGCAATTCGTCGAGGGGTTGGGCGCCGACCCGCCGGCCATCCTGTACAACGGCGGCATGGTCTACGACTTCGCCCGCGACGAGATTTGGTTGCGCAGGCCGCTGGCAATGGATCAGGCGAGGGACGTACTGCGCATTCTGAGACGACATCCCTCGGTGCAGCCGCACCTGTACGCGGGTGACCGGGTCTACGTCCCCGCGATGAACGCGCTCACGGAAACCTACCAGGAGAAGGACAGTCTGCGTGCCGATCCGGTGGGCGACCTGGCCGACTGGCTGGAGGCCGACCCCGCTCGGGTGCCGATGAAGATCCTGAACATCGGCGAGCGGCCTGCGCTGGAGGCGGTCGCCCGAGATCTCGACGCGCTGCCCTATCCTGTAAACCACGTCTTCTCGGAGGCCATCTACCTGGAGGTCCTGCCGCCCGGGGTGGACAAGGGTACGGCGCTGCAGGCGGTCGCAGCACGCCTGGGAGTGGGCAGGGAGGAGATCATCGCCGTCGGCGATAACCTGAACGACCTTGCTATGATTGAGTACGCCGGGCTGGGGGTCGCGATGGCGAACGCCCCCGAGACCCTCCGCGCCCGCGCGGATTTCGTGGCGCGCAGCAACAACGACCACGGCCTCCAGGAGGTGATCGAGCGGTTCGTCTTGATGCCCATGGAAAGGGCATGAGGGTTAGCGAAGGCACGTCGAGCGGTTGAACGAGATTAGTGTCGGAGGAGGGGAGAGCATGAAGCGATTGATCGCGATGGGACTGCTGCTGGCGCTGGTGCTGGTAGGCGTGGGAGTCAGTCAGGCGCAGACGACCAGGATCGTGGTCTACTCAGCCCTGCCGGATCTCGAGACCACGATGGTGAACCGCGAGTTCACCAAGCGGACGGGTATCTCGGTGGAGGCCCTCAGCGTTGCCGCAGCCGGTACGATCGCGGCGCGGATTCGAGCCGAGAAGGACAAGCCGCGCGCGGACATCTTCACGGGCGGCTCCCGGGACTTCCACATCCCGCTGGCGCGCGAGGGCCTGCTACTGGCCTACAAGTCGCCGGCGTTTGCCGAGGCCAAGGTCAGCCCGGTCTACATCGATCCCGATGGGTTCTGGCACGGTTGGTATCTTGGAGCCCTGGCGATTATCATCAACACCGACCGGTGGGACCGTGAGATGGTCCCGCGCCGCGTGCCCAAGCCGGCCACCTGGGACGACTTCCTGCGGCCGGAGTTCAGAGGGCACTTCATCATGCCGAGCCCGATTACGACCGGGGGCGGCTACATCTTCACCGCCGCGCAGATCTTCCGTCTGGGCGAGGACCGCGCATGGGCATACCTGCGCGCCCTGAATGCCAACGCCTCGCAGTTCACGCCCACCGCACCCGGCACCATCACCCTGCTGGCCCGCGGCGAGGGCATAGTGGGCATGCAGTGGGCGCATGAGGGCATAGGCGCCCGTTTGGCGGGGATGCAACCGCTGGAGACCATCGTCCCGCCCGATACCGGGTTTGAGGTCGGCGCGGTCTCTATCATAAAGGGCGGCCCGAACCCAGAGGGAGCCAAGGCCTACGTAGACTTCCTGGCCAGTCGGACCCCGCAGGACATCAACGCCAAGTTCGGGTACCGCTACCCGGTGCGGGCCGACGTGCCGGTGCCCATGGGGGCAACTAGGTTCGAGGACTTGAAGTTCGTCAAGTACGACCTCGCCTGGGCCATTGACAACATGACCCGGGTTCGCGAGCGATGGACGCGGGAGATCGGGCGCTAGTAGCGCGCGGATCTTGTTGAAACCCATGCGGGGTGGCCCGAGCGTGCGTTCGATGCGCCGGGCCACCCCTGAGGGGTGGTATTTGAGCCTGTGGCCGTGATCCGTTGGGGAGAGGTCCGACGGCATGCCGGCGATCCCGGTGTCGCGCTTGCGTTCGCAGGTGCGGCGGTCATGCTTGGGCTCTTCGTGCTGTATCCGGCCTTTCGCGTGCTGGTCTATCCGGCGCTGCAGGACTACCTGGAGATCCCCAGGAGCCTGCGGTGGATGCAGGCGGCCCGCAACAGCCTGGTGATGATGGTCATCTCCACCCTGACGGCGACGCTCGCGGGGCTGATCTTCGCCTTCGCCGTCACGCGCCCGGACGTGCCTGGACGGCGTTTCTTCCGGAGCATCGCGGTGCTGCCCATATTCGCCCCACCGTTTATGGTGGCATTTGCCTACATCCTGATGTTTGGCCGGCAGGGACTAATCACAAAGACGGTTCTGGGGCTCGACGCCAACATCTTCGGCTGGCACGGGTTGTGGCTCGTCCAGACGGTGGCCTTCTTTCCCCTGGCGATGCTCATAATCGTTGGAGTGCTGGAGGGCATCAATCCCAGCATGGAGCATGCCGCCAGGAACCTGGGCGCCGACGAGTGGGCAGTAGTTCGTACTGTCTCGCTTGCACTCGCCCGGCCCGGGATCGCCGGCGCGGCGCTCGTGGTCGCCATCTCGGTACTGGCCGATTTCGGCAACGCGGTCGTCATCGCGGGCGGCTTCCCGCTGCTGGCCACCGAGGCGTGGTTCCGGATGGAGGGGCTGGCAGACCTGAAGGGTGCGGCGCTCGTGGTTGCGATGCTGATCGTTCCCACGGTCTGCCTGTTCCTGCTCGAGCGCTACTGGGTGAGCCGGAGGGTCTATACAACGGTGACCGGGAGGGGATCGCGGGTGGAGCGGCCGCCGACGCACCCCGTGCTGAAGTGGGGCACGTTCCTGTTCTGTTGCCTGATGAGCGTGATGATCGGGTTGGTGTACTTCGGCGTCGTGGCCGGATCGCTAACCGCGGTGTGGGGCCGGGACTGGACCGTGTCCCTGGCGCACTGGCGCCTGGCGATGGATCGGATCCCAACACTTTTGGCGAGCGTGAAGATCGGCGCGATGGCCGGCGTCATCACCGGTGTGGTGGGCGTCGCGGTTGCGTTCCTGACCTCACGCCGCCTGCCATTGAGGCAGGTGCTGGACTTCCTGGCCGTCCTGCCCGGTGCCCTGCCCGGGGTGTTCGTGGGCGTGGGCTTTGTGCTGGCCTTCAACCGCCCTCCGCTCGAACTGGTCGGGACCCCCTGGATACTGGCGCTGGCGCTTGCCTTCTGGCACCTGCCGATGGGATACCAGGCTGCGGTGGCAACGCTCAAGCAGGTCGAGCGGTCCATTGAGGAGGCCGCGACGAACCTTGGGGCCAGCGGGCTGCGCGTCCTCTGGGATATCTACGTGCCGTTGCTGCGGCGCGCCTTCCTGGGCGCGTTCACCGTGTCGTTCATACGATCGGTGACCAACGTCAGCATCGTCGTATTCCTGGTCACGCCGGGCAACATAGTGGCCACATTCGCCATTCTGAACATGATTGGAAATGGAATCTGGGGGGGCGCAGCGGCGCTGACCACCATGCTCCTGCTGATCACCTTTGCCTCGGTGGGCGTGGCACAGGCCGTGGTGGGCAGGACGTTGCGCTCGATGCCGATGGGATGATGGGCATGACGGAGGCACACGTACGATTCCTGAACGTCACCAAGCGCCTGGGCGCGACGCTGGCGGTGGACCGCGTGTCCCTGGACGTGCCCGAGGGGAGCTTCACGACGCTGCTGGGACCCTCAGGCTGCGGCAAGACAACCACGCTTCGCATGGTGGCCGGGTTCTACCACCCCGACGCCGGCGAGATCTACGTGCGTGACGTCCCGGTCACCGACATCCCCGCGCACCGCCGCAACACCGCTATGGTCTTTCAGGAGTACGCGCTGTTCCCGCACATGACCGTGGCGGAGAACGTCGGGTACGGCCTGCGCATGCGGCGCGTCGAGTCCGCCCAGGCCCGGCGCCGGATCGGCGGCGTGCTGGAACTGGTCGGGCTGGTGGGTCAGGAGTCCAAGTTTCCTCACCAGCTCTCCGGAGGCCAGCAACAGCGCGTGGCGCTGGCGAGGGCACTCGTGGTCGAGCCGGAGGTGCTGTTGCTCGACGAGCCGCTCTCCAACCTGGACGCCAAGCTGCGCGTCCGAGTGCGGACCGAGATACGCAGCCTTCAGCAGACACTGGGCAAGACCACGATCTACGTGACCCACGACCAAGAGGAAGCCCTATCCATCTCCGATCGCATCGCCGTGATGAACCAGGGCCGGGTTGTCCAGGTGGGCACGCCGCAGGAGATCTACTACAGGCCTGCCGACCGGTTCGTGGCCGATTTTGTGGGGCTGGCCAACTTCGCTCCGGTGCAGGTGGTCGCCCCCGGCCGAGTTCGCCTGGACGAGGTCATCCTGCCCGTGGAGAGTGCCGTGAAGCCTGGTCCGGCGCTGCTGGTCGTGCGCCCGGAGACCATGTCGTTGGCGGCCTCGTTCCCCACGGCTCCCGGTCTGCCGGCCCTCCGCGGGAGGGTGAAGACCGTGGCCTTCCTGGGCGGGCTCGCACGGTACTGGGTCGAGGCAGTTGGCAAGGAGTGGATCGTAGACCACGCCGCGCCCGGCGAGCAGCTGCTGCGCGGCGAGGTCTACCTGACGCTGGCACCGGAACGAATGCACGTGCTCTACGAACGCGAGGTCACTCACGATGGGGAGGGTCAGGCATGAGCAAGTGGCAACTCCCGCCTCCGGGCGGGCACATGGACAGGCGCACGGGTGTCTACGTGCAGAACATGACGATGCGCGACATTGACGAACGACTTGAGAAGAACGATGTGCTCATCGTTCCGCTCGGCGCCACGGAGGCGCACGGACCCAACGCGCCGATCGGGGAGGACATCTTCCTGGTGGCCAGGATGGCCGAGGCGGTAGCAGAGCGCACCGGCTGCACGGTCTCCCAGCCGCTGTGGTTCGGATCACACCCGTACCACCACCTTGGGATGCCGGGAACGGTAGTGATTCCAGAGGATGTCTTCTGCAGCTTCGTACGCTCCATGATCGCGGGCTTCTGGAACATGGGGTTCCGCAAGCAGATCCTGCTCAACGGGCACGGTCAGGAGTTCGTGATTCCCGTCGCCATCCATCAGTTCGGCAAACGCTACCGAGTGCCCGCGCTGATCGTCAACGTGAACTGGTATCATGCAGTTCCCGACTACTTCAAGACCAAGGCGGACGGTGGGCCGTACGAGACCCAGTTCATCCACGCCGACGAGGTCGAGACCTCGTGGTGCATGGCGCTGTTTCCCGAACTGATGAAGCAGGAGTGTGCGGTGGACAACAAGCCGTTTGGTTTCCTGCCGGAAGGTCACGTGGACAAGGCCGGGAACCTGATGCGGCGCCCGATCAACTGGTACGGGCACATAGGCGCGGGCCCGATCGAGGTTAAGGCATACCCCGAGGGCGTAGTGGGCAGGCCTACCCTGGCCTCCGCGGAAAAGGCCCGGCCGGGCGTCCTGGCGCTGCTGGACTACCTCGAGAAGCTGGTCACCGACATCCTGAAGACCTTCCCGCCCGGAGTGCTGCCGCCGGTGGAGTACGTGACCGAGCGTGACAAGGAGGAGATCGAGGCCGTGCTCAAGGGCCCGACCAAGGGCGGCAAGAGCATCTACTCGCTTGCGTACCCGCCATAAGGAGCGCAACGCGAATGCCGGCGACTGTGAGCAGGGGCGCATGAGACTTAGTCTCGTCGTCTCCGTGGAGGAGACGGCCTTCGACGCCGTGGCGATCCGGGGCGGCTGGGAGGCGGGCGTTGCCCGCCTGGCCGCCCTTGGATTCGACGGCGCGGAACTGGCGATCCGTGATGCCGCGGTGGTTGATGCGGGCCGGATCGAGGCCGTGGTGCGCAACGCGAACCTCGCGGTGCCCGCCATCGGGACCGGGCAGGCGTTCCTGCGGGATGGGTTGAGTCTGTCAAGTGCGGACGCCGGGGTGCGCCTGGCAGCAGCCACACGGCTCCTGGGGCACGTTCGCCTTGCGGCCCGGCTGGACAGTTTGGTCATCATTGGGCTCATCCGTGGGCGGGCCGAGGGCGGGCAAGCGGCCACGGCCTCCCGGTTCCTGGAGGGCATCGGCCCGGTCCTGGACGCGGCCGCGTCCGCAGGCGTCCGGCTGGTCATCGAGCCGATCAACCGCTACGAGACCGACTTCCTGGTGACCGTGGAGGAGACCCTTGAGGTGATCGGCGCGTCCGGTGCCCCACACCTGGGGGTGCTGGCCGACACCTTCCACATGAACATCGAGGAAGTCACGATCGGGGGCGCCCTGGCTGCCGCCGGGCCGCGGCTGTGGCACGTGCACGTGGCCGACAGCAACCGCTGGGCGCCTGGGCTTGGGCACCTGGATTTCCCGTCCATCGTCAACGCGCTCAGGCAGTGCGGCTACGAAGGGTTCCTTTCGGCGGAGATTCTTCCCAGGCCGGATCCGGAGACCGCGGCCAGACAGGTCGAGAGTTTCATGCGGCCGATCGTCGCCGGCGGCGCTTAGCCGACAAGCCCGAGCGGAGGCACGGAGAGGGGACAGTCGAAGCACATACCGATGGCACGGCACGGTCCACAACCCGGACTGACGAGGAGGCTGATGCGTGTGCGAATCGCTGTCATAGCCACTGCGCTCGTCGTTCTGGCAGTGTCGGTTGCGCCTCTGGGGGCCCAACCGGCGAGGATAATGGTCTACAGCTCGCTCCACGAGACGGAGATCGCCGCGATGCTGGACTCCTTCACGCGGACGACAGGCGTCCGCGCGGAGTTCATCCGCGCGTCCTCCGGCGAGCTTGTGGCGAGGATCAGGGCCGAGCGTGCCTCGCCCAAGGGCGACATCCATCTGGGCGGTCCGGCGGACGGGCATGAGGTGCTGGCCGCTGAAGGCCTGCTGGAGCCGCACAGGTCGCCTGAGCACAAGTTCATCGGCCCCCGGTTCCGCGATCCCAAGGACCGCTGGCACGGCTTCTACATCGGGGCGCTTGCGATCGCCGTGAACAAGACGCGGTTCGAGAGGGAGATGCGGCCAAAGGGGCTCGACTACCCTAAGAAGTGGGAGGACCTGCTGCATCCCGCCTACAAGGGCGAGATCGTGGTGGCCAACCCGTTCACCTCGGGCACGGCTATGACGTTCATCGCCGCCCACGTCCTGCGTCTCGGCGCAGATCGTGGATGGAAGTATCTCGAGGATCTCGACAAGAACGTGAACCACTACACGAGGAGCGGCGCAGCACCCGCCCGCATGTCCGCGGTCGGCGAGTTCCTGATTGGGATCACCTTCGGCCACGATATCCTCAAGCCGATCTCCGAAGGGCATCCCTTGTACATCGTCTATCCGCCCGACACCGGCTGGGAGGTCGGCGGTGTATCCATAATCAAGGGGGGCCCGAACACCGCCGGCGCCAGGAAGTTCATTGACTGGCAGCTCGGCAAGGACGCGGGCAAGCTGCACTCGGACATCTCGCTGCGTATCTCGGTGCGCTCGGACGTCCCGGTGCCGAAGGGCGCGATCCCGATCACGGAGATCCGGCTCTTGAAGGGGTACGATCTCTGGTGGGTGGCCCAGCACCGGGATGCCCTTCTCCGGATCTGGGATTCCAAGTTCAGGAGATAGGCCGGATGCGGTATAGCACTTGCTGACGGCTGCTGGACTGCGAGTCAGAGAGGTCCGATGGCTCCTGCGCGAGCCTGCGCTGCTCGCTGTGCTGGTGGCCGTTGCCGCCCTTCTCGTTCTCTTTGTGCTCCTGCCGGTCATCCGGGTCCTGAGCGTCCCGTCGGCCGAGCACTGGCTGGCGTACTTCCAGCGCGAGGCGTTTGTGCGAGCGACCCGCAACAGCCTGCTCATGGCAGTGCTTTCCACGAGTTCTGCCATGGCCGTGGGCTTTCTCTACGCGTATGCGATCGTGCGGGCGGACATCCCGGCAAAGGGGCTGTTCCGGACAGTAGCCCTGCTGCCGCTCGTCTCGCCGCCCTTCGTCACCGGGCTCGCGACCATACTGCTGTTTGGGCGAAGGGGACTCATCACCCACGGGCTGTTGGGCCTGACGTACAATCCTTACGGCTGGCACGGCCTGTGGTTCGCCCAGACCCTTTCGTTCTTCCCGATCGCCTACCTTGGGGTCGCAGGCGTGCTGCGGGCCATCAGCCCCTCGCTGGAGCTGGCCGCCCACAACCTCGGCGCACGCCGCTTCGCCGTGTTCAGGACGATAGCGGTGCCCCTGGCGACGCCCGGCCTGGCGAGCGCCGCGCTACTCGTGAGCATCTTCATCCTTGCTGACTTCGGGAATCCGATGCTGCTGGGCGGCGACTTCTATGTGCTCGCGACCGAGGCATACCTGCAGGTGATCGGTCGGTACAACATGGAGATGGCGGCGGTGCTCTGCACCGTGCTGCTGGTTCCGGCACTGGGCTTCTTCCTGGCGCAGCGCTACTGGGTCGGCGCCCGGGCGTACACCACGGTCACGGGAAGGCCGACAGGCCTTACGCCGCTCCGCGTCTCAGGGCCGGTGAGGTGGATCCTGTTCGCGGCGTGCCTGCTCGTGGCGATGATCGTCCTCTCGGTCTACCTCGTCATCGCCGCAGGGGCGTTCGTGCAGGTCTGGGGTGTGGATTGGACGTTCACGCTCAAGAACTTCCAGTACACCCTCTTCAGGCAGCGAGACCTGTACAACAGCGTGCGCTTCGGCGCGATGGCAGGGGCTATTACGGCGGTCGCGGCCACGGTAACGGCCTACCTCACGCAGCGCAAGTCGTTCCCGGGCCGGGGGGCGCTGGACTTCCTGACGCTCCTGCCCGTGGCGCTCCCGGGGACGCTGGTCGGCATAGGGTTCGTGCTGGCGTTCAATCAGCCCCCGATCGAGCTCGTCGGCACCGCGACGATAATCGTCGCCGCCATGGCCGTGCGGACCCTGCCGGTGGGATACCGGCTATCGGTGGCGTCGCTGCACCAGATTGACACCTCGATCGAGTGGGCCTCGCGCAACCTCGGAGCGTCGAGCCTGAAGACGTTCGCCAGGATCATGCTTCCCCTGCTCAGATACGCCTTCGCCGGGAGCTTCATATACTCGTTCGTCAAGTCAATCAACACGCTCAGCGCGGTCGTCTTCCTGATGACGCCCGGAAAGGTGGTCGCATCGGCTTCGATCCTGGGCCTGGCCGATCACGGCTACTGGTCGCAGGCCACGGCGCTCGCGTTCTCGCTAATCGCAGTGGCGCTGCTGGCGCTGGGCGCGCTACGCCTCGTTGCCGGCCGGCGCGTGCAGCTGTTTGATCTATAGAGGCAGGGACACGATGACGAGCATCCACGTGGAACTGAGCGGGCTGAAGAAGCGGTTTGGCGACGTCACAGCGGTGGGCGGCGTTGACCTGGCCGTACCCGAGGGATCGTTTGTGACGCTGCTCGGCCCGTCCGGGTGCGGGAAGACCACGACGTTGCGTCTGATCGCCGGGTTCTACGACCCGGACGAGGGTGAGATGAGGATCGGTGGCAGGCGGATCAACGACCTTCCCCCGGACCAGCGCAACACGGCCATGGTCTTCCAGGACTTCGCGCTGTTCCCGCACATGACCGTTTTCGAGAACATCGCCTACGGCCTGCGGATGCGCGGCCAGCCGAACGCCGAGATCTCCCGGCGGGTCGAGGAGACGGCGCGCCTGCTCGGGCTCGCGGGTATGGAGCGCAAGTGGCCGCTCCAGCTCTCGGGCGGTCAGCAGCAGCGCGTGGCGCTCGCCAGAGCCCTGATCGTCGAGCCCGAAGTCCTCTTGCTCGACGAGCCGCTCAGCAACCTGGATGCCAAGCTCCGCATCAGGGTGAGGACGGAGATCAGGCAGATCCAGCAGCAGTTGGGCAAGACCACGATCTACGTGACCCACGACCAGGAGGAAGCGCTCTCGATCTCGGACACGATCGCGGTTATGGCCGCGGGCCGCATCGTCCAGGTGGGCACGCCCTACGAGGTCTACTACACGCCCGCGTCGAGGTTCGTGGCAGACTTCGTCGGCATTGCCAACTTCGTCGAGGGCCGCGTCGTCCGGGACGGCGGCGCCGCAGGGGTCGAGGCCGGGGGTGCTGTCCTCGAGATGGGGACCAGGGATCTGCGTGCCGGCAGCGCTGTGCTGCTCGCGATCAGGCCCGAGGCAGTGCGCCTCCTGGAACCGGGCGTATCCCTGGAGGGAAAGAACGTCCTGCGCGGCGTGGTCACCGCCAGCAGCTTCATGGGCAGTCTGGCCCGCTACTGGATCGAGGCCATGGGGACCGAGTGGGTCGTCGACGTGCACATGCCGGTCCCGAGAAAGCTGCTGGCGGGGGAGGTCGTCCTGCAGATCCCCGGAGAGCGTATCCACGTCCTTGAGCAGCGCTAGGCTGAACGGTTTCATGGATCGAGCAGGCCGAAATAGACAGGTCTGCGGAGGCTTGGGCACGAAGCTTTACAGGAGGGATCGGTGGGCATAGAAAGATCGCGCAAGGGGGTATAGTGATGAAGCGACTGTTGTTGGCAGTGCTGGTAGTTGCGCTGGCAGGCCTGAACATCGCCCACGCCGGGCCGGCGGCCGGTCGGGTTGCCGTGCTGTGCAGCCCGGCCGTCGAGTGGTGCGACGCCCTCAAGGCCCAGTTCCCGCGGGCCACTGGGATCACGCTCGACTTCGTGCGGATGAGCGCCGGTGAGGCTCTCACCCGCCTGCGTGCCGAGAAGGCGAACCCCACGTTCGACGCGTGGTTCGGAGGTACCGGCGATCCGCACTTCGTCGCCAACGAGGAGGGACTGACCGAGTTCTTCAAGCCACGCAACTGGGACGACCTGCGGCCCGAGTTCCGCGACGCCGTCGCGGGCAAGTACATCCCGCTGTACGCCGGCATCCTTGGCTGGGCGCTCAACCCGAAGCTGCTCCGCGACAAGAACCTGCCTGAGCCCCGCACGTGGAAGGACTTGGCCGACCCACGCTACAAGGGCCTCGTGGCCTACCCTAACCCCACCACCTCAGGGACCGCCTACACGATGGTGGCGACCATGGTCCAGCTCTACGGCGAGCGCGAGGCCTTCGAGGTGCTGAAGCGGATCCACCCCAACGTGGCGGAGTACACGCGTGCCGGCGCGGCGCCGGGCGTCCTGACTGGGCGCGGCGAGGTCGCGATCGGCGTGACGTTCAACCACGACTCGGTGGTGCAGATCCTGCGGGGGTTCCCGATCACGTATGGTTCGGCGCGCGATGGGACCGGTTACGAGATAGGCGGTATCAGCTTGATCAAGGGGGCGCCCAGCCGTGCAAACGGGATCGCGTTCATCGAGTGGGCGC
Organism: Armatimonadota bacterium; assembly: GCA_016869025.1. Lineage (NCBI taxonomy): Bacteria > Bacillati > Armatimonadota > Armatimonadota bacterium. The sequence goes on from VGFA01000018.1 coordinate 27,899, forward strand.
TGAGCCCGGAGGCGCAGCGCCTCGCGAGCGAGGCCGGTGAGTCGTACCAGATTCCCTCCAACGCGAAGTCTCCCATACCCAGGGTCTCGCCGCGCTTCCAGGACTTCAATGTCATCAAGTACGACTTCGTCAGGTTCGGCAGGGCCGACGTGCGAGACAAGCTGCTCGATCGCTGGCTGAAGGAGGTCTTCCCGCTGCCCAAGTAGGCCGCCGGCTGCGCTCCGCAGGCCATCCCGACAGCAGCGACCGCGCGCCTTTTCCACAGAGGAGGCTTGGTGGCGCGACCGGGCGTGGGCTGAGGGCTGGGGGGTGAACCGCGCTGCTATACTGGCGCTGAAGGAGGTGTAGCCGATGAGACGGTTCTTGCTGTCAGGATTGATGCTCGCGCTGGCAGGCTTGGGCATCGTCCACGCCGGGCCGGCGCCTGGTAGGGTAACCGTGATCTGTAGTGCGGCTGTCGAGTGGTGCGATGTCCTCAAGGCGCATTTCCCGCGCGCCACGGGCATCGCGTTCGACTTCGTGCGCATGAGCACCGGCGAGGTGCTGGTGCGGCTGCGTGCCGAGCGGGCCAATCCGGTCTTCGATGTGTGGTTCGGCGGGACAGGCGACCCCCACTTCGTGGCAAACGAAGAGGGGTTGACCGAGTCTTTCCGGCCGCGCAACTGGGACGAGTTGAGGCCCGAGTTGCGCGATGCCGTCGCCGGCAAGTACATCCCACTCTACGCCGGGGTCCTGGGATGGGCGCTGAGCCCCAGGTTGCTGCGCGAGAAGAACCTGCCCGAGCCCCGCACCTGGAGGGACCTGGCCGAGCCCCACTACAGGGGGCTGGTGGCCTACGCGAACCCCTCGACTTCAGGCACGGGGTACACGATGCTTGCGACGATGGTGCAGGTGTACGGTGAGAAGGAGACGTTCGAGATACTCAAGCGGGTCCACCGCAACGTCGCCGAGTACACCAGGGCCGGGGCCGCTCCGGGAGTGCTGACCGGCCGGGGCGAGATAGCGATCGGCATCACGTTCAATCACGACTCGGTCATGCAGATCCTGCGGGGATTCCCCATCACCTACGGCTCGGCGCGTGACGGGACCGGCTACGAGATCGGCGGAATCAGTTTGGTGAAGGGCGCGCCCAACCGCGCCAACGGGATCACGTTCATCGAGTGGGCGCTAACCCCAGAGGCCCAGCGACTGGCTGGTGATCTCGCCGAGTCCTACCAGCTCCCCTCGAACTCCAGGACACCCGTGCCGCGTGTCTCGCCGCGCTTCCAGGATTTCAACGTCATCAAGTACGACTTCGTCAAGTTCGGCAGATCCGACGTGCGAGACCGCCTGATTGATCGCTGGCTGAAGGAGGTCTTCCCGCTACCCAAGTAGGCCGCAGGTTGCGCTCGGCAGGTGGGTGGAAGGAGTCCACCCACCTGCTATTCCAACAGAGGCGTCCGCGCGCCATTTCCACGGAGGAGGCCTGATGACCAGCTCCACGATCGCGATCACCCGCCCCGCGCACGCGCCGAGCATGACGCTTCTGGCCTGGGGAGGGCTGGCACTAGCCGGCGGCCTGTTGCTCCCCTGGTTCAGGACCGGCCGGGATCTTTCCGTCTTCGTCTCGGGAACGGCGGGGATCGGGCTGCTGGGCTCTGAGCCGGCCGTGGCCGCGGCCCTGGTTTGTGCGCTCCTTTCCGCCATCCTGGGCATGCTGAGGCTGCCGCTCTACCGCCGCGGCCAGCTGGCGCTCGTCACGGCCGCCGCAGGGTGCACTCTGGTCGCGCTTGCCCTCGCGGGTCACGGCCAGCCGATGGGTCCGGCGCCGGTAGTGATGTTTCTATGCTTTCTTTCGCTGGTTGGAACCGGGCTGTCGCTGAGCGGCTACCTGCGCGCCGATGCATTCATCGCGGCGAGCATAGTCTGGGTCGCGGTATTCGTCGTGCTCTTCATCCTGTACCCGCTGTGGGCCGTGCTGCAGGCGAGCGTGGTGGTCAAGGGGCGGCTGACGCTTGAGATGTTCGGCACGGTCTTCCAATCGCCGAACTTCCTGATGGTGAACAACCCGCTCACGCCCCGGGACGAGATGCGCATCGCCGCGACGTTCGGAGCCGTGGTCGCTGCGGTCGCCGGGTTTGTGGCGGCGGTGCTTACCAGGAAGATCCGCGCCGTGGTCGTGTGGGTGGCAGGCAGCGGCATCACCGGGTTGTTGCTCGCGGCCCTCTACCTGGGATTTGGAGCGGTGCGCAACAGCGTTCTGCTGGCTGCGGTCGTGGGCGTTGCCTCCACCGGTTTGGGGTTCCTGTTCGCGCTGCTGGCCGAGCGATCCCAACTCCCCACGCGGCGGCTGCTGGGGCCGGTCTCGATCCTTCCTATTATTACCCCGCCGTTCGTCCTGGGCCTGGCCATGGTCTACCTGTTCGGACGGCAGGGATTCGTCACGCACTCCGTGCTCGGGCTGTCAACCACCGTCTTCTCCGGGCTGCTAGGGCTGTCAATCGCCCAGATCCTGGCATACACGCCCATCGCCTTCCTTCTGCTACAGGGTGTTGTGCGCGCCATGGACATAGCCCTCGAGGAGGCCTCCGAGACGCTGGGGGCCTCCAACTGGTACACGCTGCGGACGGTTATCTGGCCGCTGGCGCGCCCGGGGATCGCGAACGCCTTCCTGCTGACGGTGATCGAGAGTCTGGCCGACTTCGGCAACCCCGTAGTGATCGGTGGCGGCAAGCCATACCTGGCGACAGAGGTGTTCTACGCCATCATCGGCCGCTACAACCCCAATGAGGCCGCTGTGTTCGGGGTTGTGCTGCTGAGCATGACGCTGGCGATCTTCCTTGTTCAGAGGTACTGGGTGGGCGAGCGGTTCTACGTGACGGTTACAGGCCGGCCCACCCATGCCACGCCGCGCAAACTGCCCCCGGCCTTGGACTACGCCGTCACCGGCGTGTTTCTGGTCTGGGTGCTGCTGATTGTGCTGCTCTACGGTTCGATCTTTGTCGGCAGCGTGACCAAGCTCTGGGGGTTTGACTACACCTTCACGCTCGCGCACGTGAAGGGGCTGTCCCCCTCGGGCTGGCACGTCTTTCGGACCACGGCCTCACTGTCGCTCATTGCCGCGCTGCCTTCCACCGCGCTGGGATTCCTCATCGGCTACCTGGTCACGCGCTACTCGTTCCCGGGGAGGCGGGCGCTGGAGTTCTCCTCGATGCTCTCGTTCGCGGTGCCCGGCACCGTGATGGGGATCGGCTACATCCTGGCCTTCAATACGGGGGTCCTCCTGTTGACGGGAACTGAACTGATAATCATCCTGGCCTTCGTCTTCCGGAACATGCCGGTGGCGATCCGCTCCGGGGTGGCGGCCATCCACCAGATAGACCGCTCGTTGGAGGAGTGCTCGACGATGCTGCGGGCTGGCTCGGTAACGACGCTGCGGCGCGTGGTCGCCCCACTCGTTCAGGCGGCACTGCTTTCCGGGCTCGTCTTCGCGTTTGTCCGGGCGATGACGGCCGTCAGCCAGGTCATATTCCTGGTGACCCCAAAGGTGAACCTGAGCACGGCTCTCATCCTGTCATACGTTGAGCACGGCAGCATGGGTAGGGCCGCGGCGCTTTCGTCGGTTCTGGTCGTATTCATGGCCGTTGTGATCATGATCATGTACTCGCTTACGACGCGGATAGACGCACGGGCTGGGCGCGGAGCGCAGGCCAAGCCCTAGGAAGCCGAGGTGTAGACAGAGATGGCGGTTTCGGCTACGCAACTGAAGCAGGTTCTGCACAAGGAGGCGTCCCCGGTCCGTTTCGAGCGCGTCACCAAGCGTTTCGGGACAGTCCTGGCCGTGGATGACGTGACGCTGGAAGTTCCGGCAGGCAATCTGGTGACGCTGCTGGGGCCCTCGGGCTGCGGGAAGACAACGGCCCTGCGGATGATCGCGGGCCTCGAGTGGCCGACTGAGGGGCGGGTCTACATCGGCGACGAGGACGTGACCCCGCTGCCTGCTGCCAACCGCAGCGTGACGATGGTGTTTCAGGCATACGCCCTGTTCCCTCACCTCACGGTCTTCGAGAACATCGCCTACGGCCTTCGGGTGATGCGCCGCCCCCAGGAGGAGATCCGCCACCGCGTCGGCGAGGCGATGAGCCTGGTCGGACTGCCGGGCCTGGAGCGCCGTGCGCCGGCGCAGCTCTCAGGCGGCCAGCAGCAGCGCGTGGCGCTGGCCCGGGCGCTCGTGATGCAGCCAAAAGTGCTGCTCTTTGACGAGCCGCTTTCCAACCTGGACGCCAAGCTCCGCAAGCGCGTCCGCGCCGACATCCGCATGCTGCAGCAAGACCTCGGGATTACGAGCATCTACGTAACGCACGATCAGTCTGAGGCCCTGGCGATCTCCGACATCGTGGTGGTCATGAACCAGGGACACATCGAACAGATCGGGACTCCGACCGACCTGTACCGGCGGCCGGCCTCCAGGTTTGTGGCGGACTTCATCGGGGAGGCGAACCTGCTGCCAGCGCTTGTCGAGGACGGAGCCGTGCGTGTGGGCGGCTACCGGTTCCCCTATCAGCAGCCGGGCGTGGCCGCGGGTGCGGCCACGCTCATGGTGCGGCCGGAGTCCGTTCAGATCGGGGTCGGGGGAGACGGCCTTCCCGGTCGCGTGCAGACCGCGTTCTTCATGGGTACCTACGCCGACTACCTCATCGAGACAGAGGCCGGGGAAGTCAGCGTGGCCGACCCGCGCAGCGTGGACCGGATTCACCCGATGGGGACAGAGGTCAGACTGCTGTTCTCGCCTGAGGCCCTCTACCTGCTGCCCCCGGGCGCCTAGGTGCCGGTGCGCCTGGCCACGCGCGTCATGTTCAGTCGCGCGTACGGCGGCAGCGCAGGGCCGATCAGAGGTCTGGCGTAGGCCAGGAACGCTTCGGTGACGTCGTTGCCCTCCGGCGCTATGAACTCGTCCGGGACCTTCCTCTCGGCGTTGGCGATGCGTTCGAGCGGCGCCAGTCCGGTGGCCCATCGGTAGGGCTCCGACGATTCGCGCACCAGCGTGACCATCGCCCCATCCCGACCCTCGACCGCGTGGCGAACCGCGGCGCGGCCCACCTGGTGCGCCTCCTCGAGGTCAACGGGTGATGCCGCCAGCATTGAGACCCGCTGGATCGTACCGGGCTTATCCCACCTTGCCTTGATGCCGAGCCCTTCGGCGACGATGTCGCAGAGCACGGCCGCGGCGCCGCCGAGCTGCTTGTGGCCAAAACGGTCCACGTCAACTGTCTTGCCGCTGGCCGAGAGATATTCGCCCCGATCGTCCTTCAGGCCCTCACAGACGGTGATTACCGCGTAGCCGAGCTTCTTGTAGACGCGGTCCACGTCGGAGAGGAAACGGTCGCGCACGAACGGCCGCTCCGGCAGGTAGATCAGGTGAGGCGCGGCATCGGCGTGGTCGCGGGCCAGCGCGGTGGCCGCGGTGATCCAGCCGGTGTTGCGGCCCATGGTCTCGATGACCTTGATCGTGTCAACGACGCCAATCGCCTCGGTGTCGAGCCCGGCGTCGCGGACGGCTGTGGCCAGCCACCGGGCGACGCTGCCGTAGCCCGGGCAGTGGTCGGTAGAGACCAGGTCGTTGTCAATCGTCTTTGGGACGCTCATCACGCGCATCTCGTACCCCCGGTCGGCCGCCAGGCGTCCCAGGCGCCAGGCGGTATCGGCCGAGTCGTTGCCGCCTATGTAGACGAAGTAGCGAACCCCGTGGGCTTCGAGCACCCGCAGGATCTTCTCGTAATCGGCGTCGCGCAGTTTGTGCCGGCACGACCCCAGGGCCGCCGATGGGGTGGAGCGCAGACCGGCAATCGTGGCGGCGCTCTGGCGCCCCAGGTCTATCAACTCCTCCTCCAGGAGCCCCTCGACGCCGTGCACCATCCCGTAGATTTCCTCGATCGCGTCGTGCTCGAGCGCCTCGAGGACCACACCCGAGAGACTGCTGTTGATAACCGCGGTGGGGCCTCCGGACTGCCCGACAACCAGGTTTCCACGCAGTGGTTCCATGGCTGCTACCTCGCCTGACCCAGCAGTCGCGTGAAGAAGTCGGCATCACGGTCGCGTGCCGCGGGCGCGGCCGAGGTCGCCTGCGCCGCGTCCCATCCGCGGTGCACGATCCCTGCCACCCCGTGCGCCACGGCCCGGGGATCATCTCGGCCAGGGAAGGTCACATTGCGGCCCACGAGCGCGCCGCGGATCGTTGCGCCGGCGCGCATCCCGGAGGCGAACTCGGTGAAAATGCCGGTGGGATCGCCCTTGGATTCGCCGCCCAGCATGAGGATGGGACAGGTGGTTGCCCGAGCGATGAGCTCGTAATGTTCGCAGTAGGGGATCTTCAGCCACGTTCCCAGTGACGACTTGCCCATTCCCGACGCGACGCCTATGACCTTGACCAGCTCCGGTGCCTGCTTGAGCATCTTGTACTTGCCTTCGCTCTTCTGCACGGCCAGGCATTCCAGGAATGCGGGGATGCTCAGGTCGTACAACCGGTCGAGCGCCTTCACGCAGTAGTCAATCGTCCATCCGGAGGCCGGCTCCGAGGGTTCCAGGCGGAACATCAGTTTGGCGCCGTCGAGGCGCAACTCCGCGATCCGCTCTGGCGTGAAGGCGGTCATCCGGTCGTCCATCTCAAACGCTGCCCCGGCGAGCCCGCCCCGGTTCATGCAGCCCAGCAGCACCTTGTTGTCCAGGAACGAGGGGCCGCCCATCTCCCTGACCATGTGGCTGACGATGAACATCTCCTCCATGATGTCCGGTGTGGCCATCAGGCCGTCGGCGTCAGGCGCGGTCACGACGCGAAGGATCCTGCTCAGCAGTCCCCACCGGTTGCCCATTGCTATGGGGTCATCCCCGACCCCGGCCACGCTGCGGGCCGGGTGGTCTGCCGCCAGGATGACCAGCCGGCCGCCGGTGGTCAGTTGCGCGCGCTTCTGCCGCAGTTCGGCTTCATGCTGCACGATCCCGGGCCTGGTGATCCGCAGCTCCGTGATGCGGTCGAACAAGCTCGCGGGGAAGAACTTCTCGGGCGAGAAGACGTAAGAGCCGATATCGTAGACCGCCGCCGACATTTCCATCCCTCCTGCTCACTGAACCCTGTTACCATTGCGCTTCTCGCGCGCGGGTCCGTTCCCCTGCCACGGATGCAGTTGCCGGGAGCGAACAGGGCCGTATACTGTGAGGGGAAAAAGCCCGTAGTCGAGGAGGTGCCATGCCGCGCTTTGCCGCAAACCTCACGTTTCTGTGGTCAGATCGTCCCTTCATTTCCCGGTTTGATGCCGCTGCCCGCGCTGGATTCGGCGCGGTCGAGTACATGTTCCCCTATGTCGAGGACATAGATGCCATCGCCGGCGAGTTGCGCCGCCTGAAGCTCCGGCAGGCGCTGTTCAACCTCCCCGCCGGCGACTGGGCCGCCGGTGAGCGCGGCATCGCGGTGGATCCGGGACGGCGCGGCGAGTTCAGGGAGGGCGTTCGCCTGGCCGTTGAGGTCGCCCGACGCCTGGGGTGCCCGCGCGTCAACTGCCTTGTGGGAAAGCAGATGGAGGACGTGCCGCTGGCCGAGCAGTGGGCGTGCCTGGTGGACAACCTCAAGAGCGCGGCCGCGGCCTTCGAGGAGGTAGGGCTGGTCCTCCTGGCCGAGCCGGTCAACACGTTCGACATCCCCGGGTTCTTCCTGCGCACGACCTCCGAGGCGTTCCAGCTTCAAGAAGCGGTCGGCGCCGCCAACCTCAAGGTGCAGTTCGACGTCTACCACGCGCAGCGCATGGAGGGCAACCTAGCCCATACGCTCCGGAACAACATCGGCCGGATCGGCCACATCCAGGTGGCGGATTCCCCTGACCGCAATCAGCCAGGCACAGGGGAGATAAACTTCGGCTACCTCTTCCGGGTGCTCGACCGTACCGACTATGCGGGCGACGTCGGGCTGGAGTACAGGCCTGCCGGCACCACCGATGAGTCATTCGGTTGGATTGAGGATCTGGGCTACACGCGCTCCTAGCAGGATCCGAGAAGGAGGCAACGCGATGGCAGAACGGATTGGATTCATTGGGCTGGGGATCATGGGCAGGCCGATGTCACTACACCTGCTCAAAGCCGGGTATCCCCTGGTCGTCCATGACCTTGGCCGACCTGCGGTGGAGGAGCTGGTGGCGGCAGGGGCCACCGACGGGGGATCGCCGCGGGCGGTGGCAGAGAAGAGCGACATCATCATCACGATGCTGCCCGATTCCCCGGAGGTGCGCCAGGTCATCCTCGGGCCTGACGGGGTGATCGAGGGCGTGCGAGCCGGCCAGATCGTTTTGGACATGAGCACCATCTCCCCGCTCGCCAGCCGCGAGGTGGCTCAGGCCCTGGCGGCAAAAGGTGTGGCCGCGCTCGATGCACCGGTCAGCGGAGGGCAGAAAGGGGCTGTCGAAGCGACGCTCTCCATCATGGTGGGAGGGCCCATCGCCACATTCGAGCGGGTGCTGCCCATCTTCCAGACGATGGGCAAGAACATCGTGCACATCGGTGAAGAGCCCGGCTCCGGCCAGGTCACCAAGACCTGCAACCAGATCGTTGTCGGCATCACGATAATGGCGGTTGCCGAGGCGCTCACGCTGGCCCGCAAGGCCGGTGTGGACGTGGCGAAGGTTCGCCAAGCGCTGTTGGGAGGATTCGCACAGAGCCGGATCCTCGACCTCCACGGCCAGCGCATCATTGATCGCAACTTCGCGCCGGGCTTCCGCATCAAACTCCACCAGAAGGACCTGGGGATCGCGATGGCCTCGGGCAAGGCATACGGTGTGCCCCTTCTGGCGACCGCTCTGGTGAACGAGGTGCTGGGAGCGCTCGTGGCACAGGGGCACCAGGATCTTGATCATTCCGGGATTGCAAGGTTCGTCGAATCTCTGGCAGGGCTGGAGGACTAGCGGCCCCGGCGCAGGCGGCCCCGGGGTGCCGCTGCCTGCAGTAGTCGCACCAGGCGCGCCCGCACCTGGTCCTCCAGGGCGGGCGCAATCGGGTTGCCGGTAGCTGCCAGCCATTCGGCCACGGTCATGGCTTCCTCCAGCGCGGCGGCGGCCCTGGCCGGCTGCTTCAGCCTCCACTGCTGCACCTTGGCGACCTCGATCAGGGTCCGGACGCGCCAGGATCCGCGAACGCCGGCGTGTTCCCACAGTGCCAGCAGTTCCTGCCATCGTTCCGTGCGGCGCAACAGAGGGGCCAGGCGCGAGGCGATGCGCCAGCGCGCGGCCGGGTCGTCCTCGGCCTCCAGGGCCCTACGCAGCACGGCCTCGGCGTCTCCGATCAGGGCGCGGCTGGCCGTGTCGCCGTCGAGTGTCGCAGCGGCCGTCTGCAGCCGCAACACGCCCAGGCCTTCCCAGTCCACGGGCTGCGGAGGATCCACGCCATCCTCCACCCACCGGCGCACCTTCCGGCGCAGGTGCAGCAGGCAGAGGACGTCCTGGCGGTTGTGCTCGAAAACCGGCTCCAGCGACTCGGCATCTCCGGTACGCAGGTAGTCGAGGTAGAGCCCTGGGATCTGGGCCGCGTCAACGTCATCCACGCGATCAATGCCGAGCGCGTGCCGCTCGATCGCCGAGAGCCGGTAGGTGCCCAACGGCCGGTGCCACAACCGCCGCGCCGCGCCGATCAGGTCGTGGTGCTCGGGAGGGGCCTCCAGCGGCGTCCGGTTGATGATTCCACGCGCTTCCAGGATCGGCCAGTCGAACCTCCGGCCGTTGAACGTAACGAGCGTCTCCACCGCGGTCAGGCGCTCGCGCAACGCGCCCAGCATGGCGGCCTCGCCGGAGAGGCGTCGCAGGAAGTACTGCTCGGTGACCACCTCGCCGCCCGCGACGAAGGCCAGGCCCACCAGGAACGGCGTGGTGCCCGTGCCACCCGCCAAGCCCGTGGTCTCGGTGTCGAGAAACAGGGCGCTCGCATCCGACGGATGCGGCTGCTCCCGGCCGAAGAACTCGCCGGCGTCGCGCCTGTTGCGGCGGACCTCGAAGGCCGGTCCATCCCACCCGTCCGTCCGCGCCGCAGGCGAGCGGGCGACGGTCCCCATCATCGCCAGCCTATCGGCGAGCGTCTGGGATGAGCCGGGCATCGAGGACCTCCAGCGCGAGGGCCTTGCCGGTGCTGCCTACCTCCAGCACCGGCCCGACGCACGATGGGCAGCCAGAGTCGCACGGGCACGCCGCGATCAGATCGCGGGCGGCAGATAGCACCTGGTGGTGCATCCTGTACAGCCGCTCCGCGAAGCCAACCCCACCTGGGAAGGCGTCATAGAGGAAGACCGTCGGCCGGTCGGCGTGCGGCGAGTGCACCTCGTATGTGCGACCAAGGTCGCGCGGATCGCACATCAGAAACAGGGCGGCGACATGCGCCAGGGAATGAGAGAGCCCTATCAGCAGCCCCTGCAGTTCGTGTTGGGGCACCGGCAGTATGGGGAGCGCCAGCCAGTAGGCCGTGGTGTGCAGCGTGGATTCGGGCAGGTGGATCGGGCCCCAGCCCACGTTCTCGTGCCGCTCGAGCGTTAGCTTCTTGAAAATCGTCGGCCGGTAGGTGACCACAACCTCGCCGTGGGCCGGGCCGCCGCAGACCATCCCGGTATGGGGCCGTCCTGGGGCGAATTCGGTCAGCACCCGGATATCAACCGCGATCTGGGCGGTGGTGTAGTAGTCCACATCTACACGGTGGACGTATGCCTTTCGTTCTTCCCACTCGAGCCGGTCCACATGGTACTGCTGGCCCAGGTGCAGGTAGATCGCGTCCTCGTGCACGAGTCCTGGAGCGCTGGCCAGATCCACCTCGCCCACGACCCGGGGCGCGGGATCCGTGGTGTCAATGATCACGACGTTCTCGGTGGAGGCGCTGCGCAGCGAGACGTCTTGGGCCGGATACGCGTCGGCCACGTAGTGCCAGCGATCATCTTCCCGGTGCACGATCCGCTGCTTCTCCAAGTAGTCCAGGACCTCGGGCAGCGTCCTCGGCCCGAACCGCTCGCCGCTCTCGATGGGCAGTTCGAACGCCGCGCAGCGTACGTGGCTGGTCAGGATGTAGACGTTGTCGGGGTTGACCAGTCCGGCCTCCGGTGACTGCCCGAAGAAGTACTCGGGATGCCGCACGATGTATTGATCGAGCGGGTCGCTGGTGGCGGTCAGGATCGCCGCGGAAAGGTCCTGCGTGCGGCCTGCGCGTCCCGCCTGCTGCCAGGTTGAGGCCACGGTGCCGGGATAACCGACCAGCAGCGCCGCCTGCAGGCGGCCGATGTCAATGCCGAGCTCCAGCGCGTTGGTGGCGGCAACGGCCAGCACGCTTCCGTCCCGGAGCCCCTTCTCGATGGCCCTTCGCTCGGACGGCAGGTAGCCCGCGCGATAGCCGGCGATGCGTTCCGGCGGGATCTGGTGGCCGGCCGCAACCGACTGAAACCGTGCGGTCAGGAGCTCACAGGCACGACGGCTGCGCGCGAACGCGATCAACGGGATCCGATTACGGATGAACTCACCGGCCAGCCTGCCGGCCTCGGAGAGCGCGTCCCGGCGGATGCCCAGCTCGCGGTTGATCACCGGGGGATTGTAGAACGCGATCACCTTGGGGCCCGATGGTGCACCGTTATCGTCCACCAGCGCAACCTCTTCTTCCAGCAGGCGCTCGGCAAGCTCCTTCGGGTTGCCGATCGTGGCCGAGGTAAAGATCACCTGGGGCGCGCTGCCGTAGAAGCGGCAGATGCGCCGAAGCCGCCGCAGCACGTTGGCAACGTGGCTGCCGAACACGCCGCGATATGTATGCAGCTCGTCAACGACGACGTAGCGGAGGTTCTCGAACAAGCGCAGCCACTTCGTGTGGTGCGGCAGGATCGCCGCGTGCAGCATGTCGGGGTTTGTGACGACAACGTGGCCGGCGGTCCTGATTGCCCGCCGTGCCGCGCCAGGCGTATCACCGTCGTAGGTAGCGGCCTTGATGTCCGCTTTCAGCGCGCGGACCAGGGTCTGCAACTCATCCACCTGGTCCATGGAGAGGGCCTTGGTGGGAAACAGGTAGAGCGCACGTGTCTGGGGGGCTGACAGCAACGCGTTGAGAACCGGCAGGTTGTAGCAGAGCGTCTTGCCCGACGCGGTCGGCGTGACAACAACTAGGTGCCGGCCCGACCGGGCGATCTCGAAAGACTGGGCCTGGTGCGTGTAGAGCTGCTCGATGCCCGCGCCCCGAAGCGCCGAAGCCAATCGGCCGTCCACATCGTCAGGGATCGGCTCGTACCGGCCTGGCCGCTCCGGGACCAGATGCCAGGCGGTGATGTTCCGGGCCCACGCGGGGTCTGTGCGCAGCGCGGTCAGAATCTGCTCGAGTGTCATGCCGTCACCATGGTACGAACACAGGTTCGACGGCAGGCAGGCAGGCCTCCTTCTGCGCAAGGAGGCCATGTGGGGCAGGGACGGGGCTGGGGGGCTAGACTCGTGCGGCCCGGAGCACACCTACAGCAATCGCGGCAAGGAAGGCCAAAGCGGTAAGGGTTACCCAGGCTCCCAGATGGCTGAGGGCTTTCAGAGCCAGGACCCATCCTATAGCAAGGCCAATCAGACTGATCGTCAATCTGTTGACGGTTGAGGTCATCTCGCCTCCAGATGCGGCGTTATCACACGGGTTATTCCCCGCAATCCTCGGGTTCAGTCGCACCATCACGGGTTATTGACAACAACAACCCTCCCGGCTAGTATAACTCCCAAGTCTCGCAGCACGGTGTTGCGCTCGGCCTCCGTGCTGCTCGCGAGGGAGTGCGCCTAGGGTTCCGCGGTCCTACCCGGTCCGGTCTGGTCCAAGCGGCGCAGACGGCACAGCGCCGTTACACCTTCAGGATAGAAGCCTGAGGGATAGGTTCCTCACCGGTGCCTATCGCTCGGGCTTTGTTGTATCTGTACAACGCGATGAGGGGAAGCAGTAGGCGGCCCCGCGGAGAAGAGCGAGCCGGACCTGGTGTGAGCCGGTCTTCGTACCTGCCGAATCTCGTCCCTGAGCCGCGGATCTGAACCAGAGTAGGATCCGCCGTCCGCCCACGATACGGGATCGAGGGCCCCCCGGTGAAGTGCCGGTGGGGAACTAAGGTGGTACCGCGGGAGCATCCGCCCTTAGATGTCTCCCGCGTTGCGTTTTCGGCGCAGACGAGAGAGATGGAACGGCGGGTCGGCAGGACTAGGGAGGGGACGGCATGGCGCGGCAGGCAACGGTTCCATTGAAGCCACGGGCGGCACCGCTGAAACCCCGAGCGGCACCGCGCGCCGGGCAGGTAAACGGGGCGCAGGCACTGGTTGAGTCCCTCCGCCGCGAGGGCGTACGGATCATTTTCGGCGTGCCGGGCGGCGCCTCGCTTCCGATCTACGATGCGCTCTACGATGCGGACCCCCTGCGGCACATCCTGGTCCGCCACGAGCAGGTCGCCGTTCACGCCGCGGTCGGCTACGCCAGGGCTTCGGGTCGCGTGGGTGTCTGCACCGCAACCTCTGGGCCGGGAGCCACGAACCTGGTAACCGGCATCGCCGACGCCATCATGGACTCGGTGCCCATTGTGGCGATCACAGGGCAGGTGCCACGGGAAGTCATCGGCAACGATGCCTTTCAGGAGGCGGACGTGACCGGCATCACGATGCCGATCACCAAGTTCAACATGCTCGTGATGAGCGCCTCCGAGATCCCCCAGGCCGTTCATCAGGCATTCTATCTGGCGAGGACCGGGCGTCCGGGCCCTGTGCTCGTGGACATCCCCCGGGACGTGTCGCAGGAGATGTGCGTGCCGGAGTTCACCGATGAGGTGACCATTCCCGGATACAGGCCCATCTTGGAAGGTGCCGCCAACCAGATCGCGGCAGCGGTGAAGGCGCTGGCAGAGGCCGAGCGACCGGTCATCTGCGCCGGCGGCGGTGTCATCGGCTCCAACGCCAGCCCTGAGCTGGCGGCGCTGGTGGACGGCACGGGGATCCCTGTGGTGCTGACATTGATGGGCAAGGGCGCGCTTGATGAACTTCACCCGCGGTGCCTGGGGATGCTGGGCATGCACGGTAGCGCCTACGCGAACTGGGCGGTCAACGGCGCGGATGTGCTTCTGGTAGTGGGCGCACGGCTCGACGACAGGGTGACCGGCAGGCTCGAGGACTTCGCGCCCCGCGCTCGGATCATCCACGTGGACATTGACCCGGCGGAGATCGGCAAGAACAAGCCGGCCCACATTCCCATCGTGGGAGATGCGAAGCGCGTGCTGGCGGTGATGGCGGCACAGGCCCGGGCTCCGCAGATCGAGTCCTGGTGGCGGCTGATCACAGAATGGCGCGTACGCCACCCGTTTCGGTACCACCAGAACGACCACCGGATCAGCGCCCAGTACGTGTGCGACATGCTCAACAAGGTCACGGGCGGCCGCGCGGTTGCGGTTACCGACGTCGGCCAGCACCAGATGTGGATGGCCCAGTGGTACCGCCCGCGCGCGCCGAGGCACTTCATTACCTCGGGCGGCCTGGGCGTGATGGGCTTCGGTTTCCCGGCGGCGATGGGCGCGAAGTTCGCCTGTCCCGACGAGACGGTGGTGGCCGTTGTGGGCGACGGCGGCTTCCAGATGACCTTGCAGGATCTGGCTACCGCGGTCGAGCACGGGGTGAGCCTGGCGATCGTCGTGCTCAACAACGGGGCGTTGGGAATGGTGAGGCAGTGGCAGTCCATGTTCTACGGGGGGCGCTTCTCGGCGTCCTTGTTGCGCAACCCGGATTTCGCCCGTGTGGCAGAGGCCTTCGGCGCGCGTGGGATCCGGGTCGAGCGTCCCGAGCAGGTTGAGGGGGCACTGCGCGCAGCCCTGGAGACGGAGGGCGTCCCGTGCGTGGTGGATGTGATCTGTGACCCGGCCGAGAACGTCCTTCCGATGATACCTTCCGGGCAGTCGGTCGCGGAGATGATCCTCGATGAGTGAGCCTCACTCCGCGACGATCTCCGTACTGGTCCGGAACGCGCCCGGCGTGCTGGTGCGCGTCGCAGGCCTTATCCGAAGGCGCGGGGTCAACATCCACAGCCTATCGGTCGGGCCGACCGAGGATCCTTCAACCTCACGCATGACGATCGTGGTTGACACGGCCCCCGAACGCACGGAGTTGTTTGCCAAGCAACTGCGCAAGCTGGTCGAGGTGCTGCGGGCGACCGCCATTGACGGTACGCCCTCGGTAGACCGCGAGCTGGCGCTGATAAAGGTCAACGTCACCTCGGGCACCCGTATGGAGATCATGGAGATCGCCAGCGTGTTCCGGGCCAACATCGTTGACCTGACGGACCGGACCATGACCATCGAGGTCACCGGCCGTACCGAGAAGGTAGATGCGATCCTTACGCTCCTGGCCAGGCATGGCATTCGTGAGATGGCCCGCACCGGGCAGGTCACGCTCGTGAGGGGGCCACAGAATACCTGAGGCACTCGGACCGCGCCCCTGATGCGGCCCAAGGCACCGGGAAGGAGAAGAGCGATGGCCACAGTTTACACCGAACGCGACGGCGGCCTCCGGCCGCTTGAGGGCAAGACGGTCGCGGTCTTGGGTTACGGCAGCCAGGGCCATGCGCAGGCCCAGAACCTGCGCGACTCCGGGGTCGGGGTGATCGTGGGGTTGCGCCCGGGAAGCCCCTCCTGGGACAGGGCCGGCTCTGACGGCTTCGCCGTGAGATCCACCGCCGAGGCGGCGGAGGAGGGCGACGTGGTGCAGGTGCTGATTCCAGATGAGCTGCAGTCCGCCGCCTACCGGGAAGCGATTGCACCTGTCCTTCAGAGGGGAAAGGCACTGGCCTTCTCTCACGGGTTCAACATCCACTTCGGGCAGATCGTCCCACCGGCCGATGTGGACGTCTTCATGATCGCTCCCAAGAGCCCGGGGCACCTGTTGCGGCGCGTCTTCACCGAGGGGCGCGGCGTGCCGGCGCTGCTGGCGATCCACCAGGATGCCACCGGCGGCGCCAAGGCGCTGGCGCTGGCCTACGCCGCCGGGATCGGCAGCCTGCGGGCCGGTGTGGTGGAGACCACCTTCAAGGAGGAGACAGAAACCGATCTGTTCGGCGAGCAGGCCGTACTCTGCGGAGGGGTGACCTCGTTGGTCGCGGCCGGCTACGAGATCCTGGTCGACGCTGGGTACCAGCCCGAGATCGCCTACTTCGAGTGCCTGCACGAGCTCAAGCTCATAGTGGACCTCATGTACGAGGGCGGGATGGGGCGGATGCGCCACTCGGTCAGCAACACGGCCGAGTTTGGCGATTACACGCGCGGCCCCCGCGTGATCTCTGAGGCGGTGCGCGCCGAGATGCGGGAGATCCTCAAAGAGGTCCAGTCCGGCGCGTTTGCCCGGGAGTGGATTCTGGAGAACCAGGCAGGCAGGCCGCTGTTCACTGCCCTGGCCCGTCAGGGGAGGGAGCACCCGATTGAGGACGTGGGGAGACGGCTGCGGGCGATGATGTCCTGGCTCGCACCGGGAGGTTCCTGATGGACGACGTCGTTCGCATCTTCGACACCACGCTGCGTGACGGCGAGCAGTCGCCGGGCTTCTCCATGACGTCGGCCGAGAAGCTGGAGCTGGCCCGGCAGTTGGAGGCACTGCGCGTGGACGTCATCGAGGCGGGATTCCCAATATCGTCGCCCGGCGAGATGGACGCCGTCCGGGCCGTGGCCAGGGAGGTGCGCGGCAGCACCGTCGCCGCCCTGGCACGCGCCAATACTCGGGACGTGGAAGCGGCGGTCGAGGCGCTGCGTCAGGCCTCCAGGCCGCGGGTCCATGTCTTTGTTGCCACTTCAGCCATTCACATGGCGCACAAGCTGCGGTTGACGCCCGACGAGGTCGTCGAGGCCGCGACCGGCGCGGTGCGGCTGGCGCGACGATTCACCGACGACGTTGAGTTCTCGGCCGAGGATGCCAGCCGCTCCGAGGTCGAGTTCCTCTGCCGTGTTTTCGACGCCGTCATCCGGGCCGGCGCCACCGTGATCAACGTTCCCGATACCGTCGGGTACACGACCCCGCACGAGTACGCCGCGCTGATCCAGACGCTGCGGGAGCACGTGACAGACAGCGATCGCGTCACCTGGAGCGTTCACTGTCACGACGACCTGGGTCTGGCGGTCGCCAACTCTCTGGCAGCGGTGGCCGCGGGCGCCCGGCAGGTTGAGTGCACGATCAACGGAATCGGCGAGCGCGCGGGCAACGCCGCCCTGGAGGAGGTCGTCATGGCGCTGCGCACCCGGCGCGACGCCTACGGCGCCCACACCAGGGTTGACACCACCCGGCTGTACCGCACGAGCCGTCTCCTGACCGCGGTTACTGGCGTGGCGGTGCAGCCCAACAAAGCCGTCGTGGGAGAGAACGCCTTTGCCCACGAGGCAGGCATCCACCAGCACGGAGTGCTGGTCAACCGGACGACATACGAGATCATGCGGCCCGAGGATGTCGGACTGCCGAAGAACCGGCTTGTGATGGGCAAGCACTCGGGCCGCCATGCCTTCCGCAAGGCGCTGGAGGATCAGGGAGTGCGACTCGACGAGCCCACATTGGATCGCACGTTCGCGCGTTTCAAGGAGTTGGCCGACAAGAAGAAGCAGGTGGCAATCGAGGACATCCTTGCCTTGGTTGACGAGGAGGTCCGCTCCGTGCCGGCGCGTTACACCCTGCAATCGTTCCATGTGATCACGGGAACCGGCGTACCACCGGCCGCCACCGTAACGCTCAACGGCGACGGCGGCCCCACGACCGCGTCGGCCTCGGGCGACGGTCCGGTAGACGCACTGTGCGCCGCGGTGGCAGCCATGACCGGGTTGCAGGCGCAGCTTGTGGGCTACGGTATCCGGGCCGTGACCGGGGGTACGGACGCGTTGGGAGAGGTGACCGCTCGGGTTCGGGAAGGCGAGACGATGGTCGTGGGCCGGGCAAGCAGCACCGACGTGCTGGAGGGTAGCGTGCGTGCGTACCTGGATGCCGTGAATCGGCTGTTGGCGGTCCGCGACGCGGCGAGGGCAGGTGATCCGGCATGGGCATGACCCTTACCGAGAAGATCCTCGCAGCCCACGCTGGGGAGGAGCGCGTCCGTCCCGGAGACCTGATAGATGCCCGCGTGGACTTCTGCTTCGCCAACGACATCACCGGGCCGCTGGCGTTCCGCGAGTTCGAGCGCATCGGCCTGCCCGCGGTCTTCGATAGGGAGCGGGTGGCGCTCGTCCCCGATCACTACGCGCCCAGCAAGGACATCGCTTCGGCCGAGCAGTGCAAGATCATGCGCGAGTTCGCGCACAAGTACGACATCGCCCACTACTACGAGGTCGGCCGCGCGGGCGTCGGACACGTGATGCTGGCCGAGATGGGGCTAGTACTTCCGGGCGAGGTCTTCGTCGGAGCCGACTCGCACACTTGTACGCACGGCGCGCTGGGTGCTTTCTCGACCGGTGTGGGCTCTTCGGACCTGGCCGCGGTCATGGCCACCGGCCGTCTCTGGTTCCGCGTTCCGGAGACGCTGCGGTTCGTGTTCCGTGGGCGGCCCGCTCTTTGGGTGACCGGCAAGGACCTGGTGCTGCACATCATTGGCGACATCGGCGTGGACGGCGCGCGCTACTGCGCC
Source organism: Armatimonadota bacterium (assembly GCA_016869025.1). Classification (NCBI taxonomy): domain Bacteria; kingdom Bacillati; phylum Armatimonadota; species Armatimonadota bacterium. The sequence goes on from VGFA01000018.1 coordinate 46,511, forward strand.
ATGGAGTTCGCCGGCGAGGCCCTCGGGCACCTGACCCTGGGCGAGCGGTTCAGCATCACCAACATGGCCATAGAGGCAGGAGCGAAGAACGGCATCATGGAGCCGGACGCGGCCGTCCTCGATTACGTTACACCACGCGCGCAGCGGCCGTTTGCGCCCGTCTTCGCCGATTCCGACGCCGAGTACGCTGCGGTGCGCGAGTACGACACCGGCCAGATGGAGCCAGTGGTCGCCGTCCCGTCGTCGCCCGGAATTGTGGTGCCGGTTGGCTTTGCCGCCGGTGTGCCGGTGGATCAGTGTTTCATCGGCACCTGCACCAACGGTCGGATCGAGGATCTTCGTGTGGCGGCTCGGATCCTGGAAGGGCGCGCGGTGCATCCCCGGACCCGGCTGCTGGTAGTCCCGGCGACGCCGGCTATCTACCGCCAGGCGATGGAGGAGGGGCTGACGCGGATCTTCCTGGATGCCGGTGCCGTGGTCGGCGCGCCTACCTGCGGCCCGTGCCTCGGCGGCCACATGGGCGTTCTGGCCTCGGGCGAGGTGTGCGTAAGCACATCGTCCCGCAACTTCGTCGGCCGCATGGGACACCGGGACAGCAGGGTCTATCTCTCAGGCCCGGCGGTGGCCGCCGCCACCGCGGTGCTGGGCAGGCTGGCGCATCCGGACGAGGTGCTTTCATGATCCTGAGCGGTACGGTATGGAAGGTCGGCGACCACGTGGACACCGACGCAATAATCCCGGCGCGCCATCTTGTGACCACCGACCCCGAGGTTCTGGCCCGGCACTGCTTCGAGGACCTAGATCCCGCCCTGGCGGCGAAGATCCGGCCCGGCGACATCCTGGTCGCCGGGGAGAACTTCGGCCAGGGCTCTTCGCGCGAGCACGCGCCGATCGCGATCAAGGCGGCAGGGATAGCCTGCGTCGTTGCCCGGTCGTACGCGCGCATCTTCTACCGCAATGCCTTCAACATCGGCCTGCCGCTGCTGGAGTGCCCGGACCTGCACGCCGCGACCGAGACCGGGGACCGTCTCAGCGTGGACAACGAGACCGGGCGGATCATCAACGAGACGCGTGGCACGCTGCATGCCGCGGCGCCCCTGCCGGAGTTCATGCGGCAGTTGATAGCCGCCGGCGGCATCATCGAGTACGTGCGCCGGCAGGTGTCGGGCCGAAAGGTGGGAGCGTGAACCGCGTCACCGTCTACGATACGACGCTGCGCGACGGTTCCCAGGCCGCGGGCGTGGCGTTTTCGGTTGAGGACAAGCTTCGCATTGCACGCCGATTGGATGACCTCGGGTTCGACTACGTGGAGGGCGGTTGGCCCGGTAGCAACCCCAAGGACATGGCCTTCTTTGAACGGGCCCGCGCTCTGCCGTGGCAGCACGCCAGGGTTGCAGCGTTCGGCAGCACGCGCCGCGCCTCGACGCGCGCGCAGGACGACCCAAGTTTGCAGGCCTTGATCGAAGCAGGGACCCCCACGTTGGCCATATTCGGGAAATCCTGGGATCTGCACGTCCGCTCCGGGCTGCGCACATCGCTCGAAGAGAACCTGGCAATGATCGGCGAGTCTGTGGCCTACATGCGCGCCGCCGGCCGCGAGGTGATCTATGACGCCGAGCACTTCTTCGACGGCCTCAAGGCCAACCGCGACTACGCCCTGGCCACTCTCTGCGCGGCGCGGGAGGCAGGCGCCCACTGCCTGGTCCTGTGCGACACCAACGGCGGCAGCCTGCCGGAGGAGATCCAGGAGGGCGTGCGGCTCGTGCTGCGCGAGATCGGCGGCCCCGTCGGAATCCACGCGCACAACGACGCAGGCCTGGCGGTGGCCAATACCCTGGCCGCTGTAGGCGCCGGCTGCGTCCACGTGCAGGGCACGATCAACGGCTACGGCGAGCGCAGCGGTAACGCCAACCTGTGTTCCGTGGTTCCGGGCCTGCGCCTCAAGATGGGCCTGCGTGCACTGGCTCCGGAGGCGCTGGCACGCTTCACCGAGACGAGCCGGCTGGTTGCCGAACTGGCGAACATGGCGCCTGACGACTACCAGCCCTACGTTGGAGCGAACGCGTTTGCGCACAAGGGCGGCGTGCACGCCAGCGCGGTGATGATTGACCCGGTGATGTACGAGCACGTTGCGCCCGACCTGGTCGGCAACGGGCGGCGCGTGGTGGTCAGCGACCTCTCCGGACGCGCCACGTTGCTCCACAAGGCCGGCGAGATCGGCCTTCGCCTCGATCGATCCCGACCAGAGGTGCAGGCGGCGTTGGACGATCTCAAGCGGCTCGAACAAGAAGGATACCAGTTCGAGGGCGCCGAGGCCTCGTTTGAACTGCTGCTACGCCGCGCGGCGATGGGCCACGAGCCAGGGTTCGAGATCAAGGCATTCCACATCGCTGTGGATCACGACGCCACCGAGTGTACTTCGCGGGCAATCGTCCGCGTCTCGGTGCACGGCCAGGAGGCCGGCTCCTCCGCCGAGGGCAACGGGCCTGTGCACGCGCTGGATCGGGCGCTGCGGGACGCGCTGGAGCGCTTCCACCCCGAGCTCGCGCGCGTGCGGCTGGTGGACTACAAGGTTCGGGTTCTGGACGCCGACGCGGCCGCCGCGGCGCGCGTGCGTGTGCTGATCACCTCGACCGACGGGCACCGACACTGGGGGACGGTGGGCGTGTCCGAGAACGTCGTGCTGGCGAGCGCCCGCGCGCTGGCCGACAGCCTGGAGTACGCCCTGCTGATCGCCGCGCCCCAGATGGCCGGGCCGTAGCCCGGCCCGGGCGCCCCAATGGCAGACGCGGTCGTGCAGGCGCGGATCGTCGTGCTCTCTGGCGATGGCATCGGCCCGGAGGTCACCGCCGAGGCCGTCAAGGTCCTGCGCGCGGCCGCGCAGGCGCGAGGCCACGCCTTCGCGTTTGAGGAGGCGCCGTTCGGCGCCGCCGCGCTGGCCGCCGGGCACTCGCCGCTCCCGACAGCCACACTTGAGGCGTGCCGCCGCGCGGACGCGGTCCTGCTGGGCGCGGTGGGCGGCCCTGAATGGGACGGCCTGCCGCCTGACAGGCGGCCCGAAGCCGGCTTGCTTGCCCTGCGCCGGGAGCTGCGCCTGTACGCCAACCTGCGCCCGGTGCGCGCATTCTGCGGCGTTGCCGCCGCGTCGCCACTCCGTCCCGAGAAGTTGGAGGGAACCGACTTCCTGATCGTTAGGGAACTCACCGGCGGGCTCTACTTCGGCGAGCCCCGCGGCCGGACCATCACGGACGGCCGGAGAGCAGCGGTGGATTCGCTCGTCTACTCCGAGGAGGAAGTCCGCCGCGTCGCCCGGGTCGCGTTCGAGGCCGCCCGGTTGCGTCGCGGCCATGTCACCTCGGTGGACAAGGCCAACGTGCTGCACTCCTCACAGCTCTGGCGCGAGGTGGTGTGCGAGGTTGCCCTGGACTACCCGGACGTGACGCTGGACCACATGCTGGTGGACAGCGCCGCCATGCAAATGGTGCGCGGGCCAGCGGCGTTCGACGTGCTCGTGACGGAGAGCATGTTCGGCGACATCCTGAGCGACCTGGGTGCGGGGCTGGTGGGATCGCTCGGCCTCCTGCCCTCGGCCAGCCTGGGCGCCGAAGGACCATCGCTCTACGAGCCGGTGCACGGCACCGCTCCGGACATCGCGGGGCGCGGGCTTGCCAACCCCTCCGGCGCCATCCTGAGCGCGGCGCTGTTGCTCCGATACGCGCTGGGCCTGGCCGAGGAGGCTGCCCTTGTCGAGACGGCCGTGGAACGCGCTCTGGCCGGCGGAGCCAGGACGGCCGACTTGGCCGGCGGCGGCCCTGCTCTTTCCACGGCCGGCTTTGGCGATCGAGTGATCGCCCTGCTGAGCTGAGGGTGCTCCTCGTCGTCTTGCGCCGGCAGGTTGCGGGAACACCCCTCGCGAACGGTTCGGCATCCGGCACCCCGGGAGGCTACCGTGCGGAACCGGCTGGGAACGGTTTCCATGTTTCTTGTCCTCAGCGGCGTGCTCGCCGGCTGCCAGACGCCGCGGCCCTCGGGGACCGACCGGCCGCAGGCAACGCAGGGCCCGGCGTGGCTGCCTGAGGGCGCAAGAGCCAAAGAGGTCGTGCACGCCGACCTAACCGGCGACGGGCGCGACGAGATCATCGCGACCATAACGTTTCCGACCGCTGACCGCAAGCCACCTGCGGCGATGGTGTTTGCCACGGACAAGGGCGGGCGCTACACGCAGATGCTGCGGCGCAACGTCGCCGGTGATCGTTGGCTTCCCATCCAGATAGGGCGCCCGGCCGAAGAGGCGCCGCTGGCCGCGGTGCTCGCCACTCAGTCCGGTTCAGGAGGATTCCTCGGCTACATCGTAGTGCAGCAGCGTTCAGGACGGCTGGGCGTCACCCTGGAGAAGGAGGGTCTGTTCTCTGGGGGAGTCAGATTCGTTCCCGAAGGGCTGCTGGAGTCAGCCGGCGACACAGACCGGCTGTACAGGTGGGAACCTGATGGTTGGCAGGCCGAGGACCTCGGCAGCCAGTACCTTCCGCCTGTGCCCGCTGGGACCCTGATCGTCTCGTACACGGTGGATCCCGCACGCGGGCCGCGTGCCGACGGTCCGCGCGCGATCCGGGCCCGCGTGGGGCAGTACCTCTTCCTCAGGCGCGTGAATCGAGGAGAGCCCTCGCGTATCCAGTTCTCAGGTGGCGCGGATTCCATCTCGATTCAGCCCGATGGGCTGATTGCGCTCCTGCAGGCCGACCAGATCGAGATTCACATCGAAGGCCCGGCCTACAGTGGACGCACGCTGACGCTCCTGCTGCGGATCGATCGCTAGGCACCGCGCGCGGAGGCGCATGCGGGTCACGACGCGCGTTGACACTCACTGGGGTCGGGCATAGAATGGTTCTCGGCGGGAGTGCAATTCCCTCGCGGGGGCGTGGTGTAGCCTGGTTCAACACACCTGCCTGTCACGCAGGAGACCGCGGGTTCAAATCCCGTCGCTCCCGCCACCTCACTTCCCCCTCTAGCAGATGCCACGTGTAGTGGTTGCCGGGGCGTCGGGTCCAATTGGTCGGGCGTTGGTCCGCACCCTGCTCGAGCAGGGTGCGGCGGTCTGCCGGCTCGTGCGGCGCCCCCAGGCAGGACCCGGCGAGGTGACCTGGGATCCGGAGGCCGGCACGCTCGATCCCCGCGCCTTCGACGGCGCTGACGCCGTGGTGAACCTTGCCGGACGCAGCATCGCATCCCTTCGCTGGACAGCTGCGGTGCGAAGAGAGATCCTCGACAGCCGCGTCCGATCCACGCGCCTGCTGGTTGACGCCATCCGCAATGCTTCGGTCGCCCCTCCTGTCTTGGTCTCGGCCTCTGCGACCGGATACTACGGGGACCGGGACGATGAGGTGCTGGACGAATCGTCCTCACCGGGCCACGGCTTCCTGGCCGACATCGCCCAGGCCTGGGAAGCCGAGGCGCGGCGCGCGACACGCGCAGGTACGCGTGTCGTGTGCGCCCGATTCGGCATCGTTCTCTCGCGCGATGGCGGCTTGCTGAGAGCCATGCGCCCCCTGTTCCGCGCATGGCTCGGCGGGCCGCTGGGAGGCGGGCGGCAGTGGTGGAGCTGGATTCACGTTGACGATGCAGCGGCCGCTCTCTCGGCAGCGATGCGGATCGCGTCGCTGGAAGGGCCCGTGAACGTCGTATCACCCTCGCCGGTCACGAACCGGGAGTTTGCCCGTGCCCTGGGAGCTGCGCTGGGACGCCCGGCCGCCCTGCGTGTGCCGGCGTTTGCGCTGCGCTTGTCGTTTGGCCAGGTGGCCGATGAGATGATGCTGGCCAGCCAGAGGGCAGTTCCCGCCAAGCTCCAGGCGCACGGATTCCGGTTCCGGTGGCCCGGACTGGAACCGGCACTGTGCGATCTTCTCTCCGGACCGCCGGGAGCAAGTTCTTGACATGCAGGGACAGGCAATCATAGACCAGAGAGCCATTCCCGCGCCGATCTTCCTTGCGATTGTGGCGCTCCTCCTGGTCGGATGCGCTCGGGGGGAGACCGCGCCATCACATCTTGCCTTCGTAGAGGTCAAGAGAAGCGGCACCGGCGGCGTGGAAGGCCTACGAGGGGTCTGGTCGCTGACAGTTAGCCCGGACGGCAGGCACGTCTATGCGGCGGGCTACAGGGACGACGCGGTGGTTGTGTTCGGTCGTGACCAGGTCACGGGCAGGCTGGCGTTTGTTGAGGCGCACAAGGATGGATCCGGCAATCTGGATGGAATCGCGGGCGCCTGCTCCATAGCGGTGAGCCCCGACGGACGGCACGTCTATGTGGCAGGACACTGGGACCACGCGGTGGCGGTGTTCAGCCGTGACCGGGCTACCGGAAGTCTGGCCTTCGTAGAGGCGCAGCGGGATGGCATAGCCGGCGTGGACGGACTCCAGGTTGTCAACTGGGTGGCGGCGAGCCCAGACGGAAAGCATGTCTACGCCGCAGGATACAGGGACGACGCGGTTGCCGCGTTCCGCCGGGACGCTGCCACGGGCAGGCTTGCTTTCGTCGGGGTGTACAGGGATGGCGTCGGCGGCGTGGACGGTCTCCATGGCGCCTTCCACGTGACGGTGAGCCCGGATGGAGAGCACGTCTACGCTGCGGGGTATCTTGAATCCGCGGTGGCGGCTTTCAGGCGAGACCGAGCCACGGGAAGACTCATCTTTGTAGAGGCAAGGCGGGACGGTGTCGGAGGAGCGAACGGGATGAGAGGACCGTCCTCCGTATCGCTGAGCCCGGATGGGAGGCACATCTATGTTGCGGGCGCCAGTGATAGCGCGGTGGCGGTGTTCAGCCGCGACAGCCGCACCGGCAGGCTCGCCTTCGTGGAGGCGCAGCAGGACGACATCGGCAGTGTAGACGGCCTCCAGGGGGTCAAGTCCGTGGCGGTAAGCCCTAACGGGAGGTATCTCTATGCAGCAGGCTGGGGCGAGCACGCGCTGGCAGTGTTCACCAGGGATGGGGTCACGGGCAGGCTGACCTTCATGGAGGCGCAGCAGGACGGTGTCGCTGGCGTTGACGGCCTCCAGGGGGCCTCTTGTGTGGCGGTGAGCCCGGACGGTGTCGGGAGATACGTCTACGTTGCTGGCAACTGGGCCCGCGCCGTCTCGGTGTTCAGAGTGCTGCGCCCACGCGATCATCGCCGATCCTGGCCAGACGGCTAGGCGATACCATCCTGACACCTCGGAGGACAAGCCGATGAACCCAGACAGCCCCACGCCTACCCCGCACGGAAGGTCCCTGCTGATCCTGACAGCCTGGGTCCTCATGCTGGCCGTATCAGATCTGCCGAACATGCTGCTGGGCCTCTCGGGCGGCGAACCCGCCTGGCTGCTGTGGTCCAAGGTGGGGCTGCTTGCTGCGTTCCTGGTGCTCAGCCTGTCCGCGAGGCTCTTCCGCCCTCTGTGGCCGTACGGCCTCATCTTCCTGGTCTTCTACTTCGCGAAATGGGTGGGCAGGCCGGCACGCTGGCAGTATCTGCTCGGAGAAGAGCGGCCATCATTCCCACTCGGACACCTTGGCATCCAGGTCGGCGAGATGGCAGGGATGGCGGTGGTCCTCGCCGTGCTCTGGGCCATCCTGCGGCGACGGGGCGCGTTCTTCCTCACGGTCGGGCAGCTCAACGCTCCGCTTGAACCCGTCCGGTGGCTGGGCATCCGCCCGGGCGGGACATGGAAGGCATTCGGCTGGATCTTCTCGGCTGTGATAGGAGGGGGCACTCTCATCTTCATTGCGATGGGGGCGCGACCGCTGCTGGGCAAGTTCGGGATGGTGATCGGACGAGACCAGGCGCTCTGGCTGACCGTGGTCTTCTTTGGGCTGTCGCACTATCTATACGGTGACCCAAGCGGGCCGCTTGGCTTCCTCGTGACTAGCTTCGTGGCCTACTTGTTTGGAAAGAGCATGCTGGAGACACGCGGCTCCTTCTGGGCTCTGTTCATGCACATGGCAGCGGACATACCCATCTTTGCCTGGTATGCCTTGAGATCTGTGTAGGACGCCTCGGCGCACGGGACGGCACCGGCAGGAAGTACGGTCCGGAACGTGTCAACACCTCTGAGACAAGTTCCTTTGTGAATTAGGCTCCCGGTCGCCACACCTCCTTCGTGGTCGTTTGGATCTGCGGTCGGTTGATCCAGGCCGCCGTGGGAAGCGGCCACGGCCTG
>VGFA01000019.1 GCA_016869025.1 Armatimonadota bacterium
ATCGCTGAGGGCGTCGCCCATCCTCTTCTAGCTCCTTCCACCCCCCGTGATCGCCTCTGAGGTCAAGCTCTTTCCCCTTACCCACGTGCCAGCAGGCACGCCATGGGTTCCAATGTCTGAACTGCAGGTCACGGCAGGTAGGGTTGACAACCGGCGGATGCCAACTATAATATGGGTTGGCCTGGACACAAGGAGCTGATTGGGTGAGGAAGCCGAGCGAATAACCGCATACGGCATCCCCGATGAGCGTCCCGGAGGGGAACTGGCTCAGCCCCTCCTTTTTGTGCCCTGTCCCGAGCCCTGCCGCCGGACTGCGGAGGCAGTGATCGGAAAGAACGCCTCAATGTTCCTGTCGGCGGCCCCGGCAGGATCCGTCACGCGAGCGGTGACGGGGCGAACCTTGACAACCGAAGATGGACGAAGACATCCCGACCCGCGGGGGAACGCAGCCCGGCGGGAAGGTGATGTGTTACCAGGCTCTATACAGCTGCTCCTAGGGCGGGTTACAAGCTACTAAGGGCACACGGTGGATGCCTTGGCGCCAAGGGCCGAAGAAGGACGCTGCTGGCGGCGAAAGGGTCGGGTAGGTGCTAAGCAACCTTCGATCCGACCATCTCCGAATGGGGCAACCCCGCGCGGGTCATGCCGCGCGATCCCGCGCTGAATCCATAGGTGCGGGAAGGCCAGCCGGGGAACTGAAACATCTAAGTACCCGGAGGAAGAGAAATCAATCGAGATTCCCCGAGTAGTGGCGAGCGAAAGGGGAAGAGCCCAAACTCCGGATGCGCGATAGCTTGCGGGCGTTGTATCCGGGGGGTTGTAGGGCACCGCCGGGCCGGACCGCAATCCGGCCGGGAAGTTACCAATCGCCATCCTAGTCGAACGGCCCTGGAAAGGCCGGCCACAGCGGGTGATAGCCCCGTAGACGAAAGGGTGGCGGCTTCCTCGGCGGTGTTCCTGAGTACCACGGGACACGAGGAACCCCGTGGGAACCCGGGAGGACCACCTCCCAAGGCTAAACACCCTTGGCGACCGATAGCGCACGAGTACCGTGAGGGAAAGGTGAAAAGAACCCCGGGAGGGGAGTGAAACAGAACCTGAAACCGTGTGCCTACAAACAGTCGAAGGGCTATGCTGGGTCTTCGGACCCGGAATGCCTGACGGCCTGCCTATTGAAGAATGAGCCGGCGAGTTGCGGCGTGTGGCGAGCTTAAGGGAGCGTATCCTGGAGGCGCAGGGAAACCGAGTCTGAATAGGGCGCCGTTCCCGGATGGGAACCCGACGCGAGTCGGGAGTCACATGTTGCAGACCCGAAACCGGGTGAGCTACCCATGACCAGGGTGAAGCGCGGCTAATCCCGCGTGGAGGCCCGAACCCTTTGGTGTTGAAAAACCATGGGATGAGTTGTGGGTAGGGGTGAAATGCCAATCGAACCCGGAGATAGCTGGTTCTCCCCGAAATGCATTTAGGTGCAGCCCCGATGCAGCACGGCGGTGGTAGAGCACTGAATGGGCTAGGGCGGGAAAACCCGTGCCGAACCCAATCAAACTCCGAATGCCGCCATGTGGTCGTCGGGAGTGAGACGGCGGGGGATAAGCTTCGTCGTCGAGAGGGAAACAACCCAGACCGCCAGCTAAGGTCCCAAAGTGATGGCTAAGTGGGAAAGGAAGTGGCATCGCTAAGACAGCCAGGAGGTTGGCTCAGAAGCAGCCATCCTTCAAAGAGTGCGTAATAGCTCACTGGTCGAGTGGTGCTGCGCCGAAAATCCAACGGGGCTCAAGCCATCCACCGAAGCTGCGGATCCAGCGCAAGGTTTCGTCCTGCGCAGGGTGGTAGGGGAGCGTTCCGCGACAGGTTGAAGGCAGACCGGAAGGACTGCTGGACGAGGCGGAAGTGCGAATGCCGGCATGAGTAGCGAAAAGGCAGGTGAGAATCCTGCCCGCCGTAAGGCCAAGGTTTCTTACGGAAGGTTCGTCCGCGTAAGGTTAGGCGGGACCTAAGGCGAGGCCGAAAGGCGTAGCCGATGGACAGCCGGTTGACATTCCGGCCCCGCCGTGAATCCGTTACGAGCCAGGGGGGGACGCAGGAGGGTAGGCCTACCGGGGGATGGTCGTCCCGGGCTAACCGTGTAGGCGGAGGCGCCAGGCAAATCCGGTGCCTCATTCAACGCCGAGACGCGAATGCGAGCTCAAGGGCAACCGCGAGCGAAGTGGCCGAGCCCACGCTGCCAAGAAAAGCCTCATGGCCAGGGTTCACGGTGCCCGTACCGTAAACCGACACAGGTGGCCGGGCACGTAGAGTGCCAAGGCGCGCGAGATAACCCTCGTCAAGGAACTCGGCAAATTGACCCCGTAACTTCGGAATAAGGGGTGCCTCAGACGGTGACCGGCCTGCGCCGGAAGCCTGATGAGGCCGCAGTTAATTGGCTCAGCCGACTGTTTAGCAAAAACACATGTCTCTGCTAAGCCGCAAGGCGACGTATAGGGGCTGACGCCTGCCCAGTGCCGGAAGGTTAAGGGGACGGGTTAGTGCGGGTTCGCCCGTGCAAAGCCCAGAACCGAAGCCCCGGTGAACGGCGGCCGTAACTATAGGCTGGACCGCTGTAGTTACGATACCAAAATCCGGCTATATGCTGGGAACCCTGTGAATCCGTCTGGACTCGCCGGTCGCTCTGGCCGGCAGTGACACACAGGCGGTGCAGGCTATCAGCAGGAAAGATCGCAACGCTCGTTGCGATTTCCTCAGAGGCCATACGCCGGACGCGAGCGCCGCCTGGCTGCTTGCGATGATATGGTCCGAACTGTGCGGCGACGCGCAGAGTGGGTAGCCAATCCCACCGCCCAACAACGGGTCGCAACAAGACGAACGGTCCTAAGGTTCATAGCGAGCCTCGCCGGCGGGCGACCGCCGGTTGTAATCCGGCCATATGCTGGGAAGTCTGAGAATCCCACGCTACCTCAGGGGATGCAAATCGGCGGAGTCCCTGCCGATGAAATGCTGAGGTGAGAACGCGATGGGTGCAGATGATCAGCAGGAAAGGCCGTCGGCTCGAGCTCGAAGGGAAGAGGGAGCACTCGACGTAGCTGGGATCCCCGTCAGTACCGGTTGGTATCTGGCTGGATTCACAGACGGCGAGGGGAGTTTCAACGTTTCCTTCCGACCCCGTACCGACTACAGCTTCCCGTGGAAGATCTCGCTGTGCTTCAATATCTCCCAGCGCGACCCAACGGTGCTCAGGCTCTTTCAGGGAACCCTGGGTACCGGAACGCTGAGACAGCGGAGCGACGGAGGCAAACGACGGTACGTGGAAGCGGAGATCCTTCGAAGACTCGAGTTGGCGGCTTCCTCAGAGACTGCACGCCGGACCCTCTGACGCAGAGGAGAAGATACAGTCCGTACTCCTGGGCGACCAGGAGAGGTCGGCAGAAATGCCGGCCCGCCTGATGAAGATCAGGTCAGTAGGCTGAACTGGCCGAAAGTAACAGACTAGAGCGAAGTTCCTTGTCGGGTAAGTTCCGACCTGCACGAATGGCGTAACGAGCTGAGCGCTGTCTCGACGAGGGACTCGGCGAAGTTGTGAGACCCGTGAAGACACGGGTTACCCGCAGCTGGACGGAAAGACCCCGTGGAGCTTTACTGTAACTTGCCATTGGACTTGCTCTTACCATGTAGAGGATAGGTGGGAGGCACAGAAGCGGGGGCGCTAGCCTCCGCGGAGCCAACCTTGGAATACCACCCTTGGCAAGATTAAGTTCTAACCGGCACCCTGATCGGGTGTCGAGACATTGGCAGGTGGGCAGTTTGACTGGGGCGGTCGCCTCCCAAACGGTAACGGAGGCGCCCAAAGGTCCCCTCAGCACGGATGGAAACCGTGCGTTGAGTGCAAGGGCATAAGGGGGCTTGACTGTAAGGCTGACAAGCCGAGCAGAGGCGAAAGCCGGGCCTAGTGATCCTACGCTGGCAAGTGGAAGCGGCGTGGCTTAACGGATAAAAGCTACCCCGGGGATAACAGGCTAATCTCTCCCAAGAGTCCACATCGACGGAGAGCTTTGGCACCTCGATGTCGGCTCATCGCATCCTGGGGCTGCAGTAGGTCCCAAGGGTTGGGCTGTTCGCCCATTAAAGCGGTACGTGAGCTGGGTTCAGAACGTCGTGAGACAGTAAGTGACCGCTGCTGTCTATAAATCTGGCTAATTGCTGGGAAGCCTGGGAATCCCACGCTACCTCCGAAAACCGACGGTCAAGTGCCGATGGGTTTGGCGAGGTGACAATGCGATGGGTGCAGGTGATCAGCAGGGAAGGCCGGATGAGCAGATCGGCCACTATGTAGCAGGTTTCGTTGACGGAGAAGGTAGCTTCCACGTGGCGGTGCAACGTAACACCACCACACGGCTGAAGTGGCAGGTGGTTCCTGAGTTCCACGTCTCGCAGAACGATCACAATCAGCACGTGTTGGCGCTGATCCGGGACGTCTTGGGCTGTGGATACCTCAAGCCGAATCATGCCGGAAGTCTCCGTGATAGGACCTGTGTACTGGTGGTGCGGAATCACACCGACCTGGTTGGGAAGGTGATACCGTTCTTCCGACGGTATCCCCTCCGGACGACGAAGCGAGCCGATTTCGATCGGTTCGCGACGATCGTCGCGATGATCGATGATGGCAGGCACCGCGATCTCTTTGGGCTACGCGAGATCGTGACGTTGGCCTACTCGATGAACCGAGGCGGAGTGGGGCGGCGAAGGCCGCTGGAAGAGATCCTTGCTCATCTGGAACCCTCAGAGACTATACGCCAGACGCCCGAACGGGGCGAAGATATAGTCCGAGCTTCTGGGCGACCAGAAGAGGCAGGCAGAGATGCCCTGTCCCCTCCAGATCCTGGAGGAGTAACAATACTGTCGGTCCCTATCCACTGTGGGCGCAGGTGACTTGAGGGGAGTTGCTCCTAGTACGAGAGGACCGGAGTGAACGGACCTCTGGTGTACCGGTTGTCCTGCCAAGGGCATGTGCCGGGTATCTATGTCCGGACGGGATAAGCGCTGAAAGCATCTAAGTGCGAAACCCACCCCAAGATTAGGTCACCCACCGGGTAACCGGGTAAGTCCCCTGGGAGACTACCAGGTTGATAGGCCGCAGGTGCAAAGCCGAGAGGCTCAGCCTAGCGGTACTAATAGGACGAGGGCTTGTTCCTGCTCTGGGAGTAGCTGTATGGAGCCTGTTTCAATGTTGTGACCGGTCTGGGGGCCGTTGATCGAAGGCCCATGTGTGCAGTAGTCCGACTCTCAGACCTGGTCAGGCAGTGTTTCCCGCAGCCGCGGGCCGCGCTGGCGGCGGGACGTAGCGAATTCCCGGTGGTGATGCCGGAGGGGCCACACCCGTTCCCATACCGAACACGGTCGTAAAGCCCTCCAGGGCCGATGGTACTGCGCTGGCGACGGCGCGGGAGAGTAGGTCGCCGCCGGGAGTAGTGCAGAGGGGAGGCGAGAGCCTCCCCTCGATGCTTCTTGGGTGACGAACTGGCCCTGCGGGCAGGGGCCTGCCCGGCTTCCTAGTTCCTCCAGACCCTACTGAACACGCGAAGCGCGTTCCCTCCGAGGATCTTGTGGATCTGCTCCACGTTGTAGCCGCGCCGCAGCAGCCCAATGGTCAGGTTTGGGAGCCGGGAAAGGACCCGCTCCGCGGTGGCCTCGCCAAGGAGTTCAGGCCAGAAGTTGACCCCGACCACGCCGCCCCGGCCGGCGATGGCTCGGAGTTGCTCATCGGTCAGGTTGCGGGGATGTGGTCGGAGCGCAGCCGCATTGGAATGGGAAGCAAGGAGCGGGCCTCGGGTCGTTCGCATCGCGTCCCAGAACGCGGCCTCAATCTTCCCGACCGTTGTGGCAGGTCCTATCTGCAGGGCGTTGGCTGTCAGAGCGTCGTGCAATGCTCGGATCAGCTCCCAGGCCCGGGCTGGCCCCTGGCCCGGCGCGGTGTAGGCCGCGAACACCTGCACTCTGCCCCCGCCCTCGCGCAGGCGCGGCAGGTCAACGTGGCCTGGCGCAGAGCGCTCCGCCAGGGTTCGCCTGCGGGCGTGGAGGTCGAGCAGGGTGTCGCAGTGCAGATCAACGATGGTCGCCGTCCTGTGCACGTCCGGCTGCTGGCTCCCCACCTGCCCGACAGCCGACCCCGTGGGCCATGTGGACGGCAAGCCAAAGACGATCAGACCGCAGGCGAGCAGGGCGACCTTCATCGTTCTCACGGCTCATCCCCCCAGGGAAGGGTTTGTGAGGCGCTACGGCGAGAACGACCGGGTGATGATGATCGTGCCGAAGGGCGCGGAGGTGCTTCGCCTCAGCACCTCCTGATCGTCCACCAGTACCCTGACGACGAGTTCGCCCTCTGCCGCGGTCTTGGTGAACGTTGCGGCCAGGCCCACCCGCGTCTTCAGCACGAACTGCGCCGGCACGGTCCCTTGCGCGGATGTGCTCTGCGCGGGCGTGCGGTAGGAGGCCTCAAACGCCAGGCCTGGAGTGCCCTCCACCAGCAGCACCACTGTCCTCTCGGCGAAGGCCCCAGGACGCACCTCGGGCCGCGGCGCCACCAACAGGCAGCCGCCGCTCACCAGGGCGAGGACCAGCAGAGACGGTACGCGCAACACTGCCATGGAGGTCTATGCCATGGGGCCTGTGCCATGAGGCCCATGCCATGGAGGCCCGGGCCCATAGGGCCTAGGCGGGCTCCTGCTCGCGTGCGAACATAAAGACGGAGTAATCCAGATTCTGCGCGGCCACGCCCATCTGCCTCAGCATGGACATCACCTGCGATCGGTGGTGCGCCTCGTGCAGGATGAGCTGCGCGCCTACCCCTGCCCGGGTCGTGGTGATGCGGACCGCCGGGCTGCCGGGTCCCTGTGGATAGATGCGGTATGCCACGGGCTCATCCCATGAGGTGACCCCTGCCAGGGCAGCGCGAGTCCCCTCGGCCATGGTGGACCAGGCAGTCTCGAGTTCGGAAAACGACCGGATCTTCTCCGGGGTGTAGGGGCTGTCGGTCGCGGCCACCTGCTGGCCCTGCAGGCGGTGGGAGTAGGCCCACTCGGCGCCGGCGGTGTGGAGCAACGTGGCATGGATGGTCTTAAGGCCGTACGGGAACTCGCGTTCGTACTGCTCCTTCGACAGCGGCCGAATCCAGTCAAAGAGCCGGCGGCGGGCCTGCACGAGGTACTCGTACATCATCTGAGGTTGCATGCGCGTCAACCCTCCCGGATGGTATACATATCGTATGGCTGGACTGTTCTTGACTCACGCGGGCATGCCCTGCCAGAGGCGGATCAACGCCGCGATGCTTGCGCTCGTCACGATCTGGGGGCTCAACTTCCCGATTGTGAAGGGCGCGTTTGCCGAACTGCCACCGTTCGCCTTCAACGGGCTGAGGTTCGCCGGCGCCGCGGTGTTGCTACTCGTCGTTCTCCGCCGCCTGGAAGGACCGCAACACATCCCGCCCTCGGACCTCCCCGGGCTCGCGCTGTTGGGTCTGCTGGGACACGCGGGCTACCAGACGCTGTTCATGGCCGGTCTCGCCCGCACAACCGCGGGCCACTCATCGTTGATCCTGGCGCTGGTGCCGCTGTTCGTGGGCGTGCTTGGTGTCGCAGTCGGCCTTGAACGGCCGTCGCTTCGCATGTGGGCAGGTCTCGTCATCGCCTTTGTCGGCGTGTTCGCGCTCATTGCCGGCCGAGGCGGCCTTCCTACCGAGGGCGGTTCCGTCGTGGGCGACCTGCTCACTCTCTGCGCATCGCTGTGTTGGGCCGCGTACACGGTGCTGTCCCGGCCCTTCTTGCGGAAGATGTCGGCCCTCCGACTTACCACGGTGACGCTCGTCCTGGGCCTGCCGGTCATCCTTGCCTCCGCGATTCCGGGCCTTCTCAGGGTGGACTGGCCGGCCGTTGGCCTGCGCTCGTGGGCCGCTCTGTCCTTCTCGGCGGTCTTTGCTGTGGTGGTCAGCTACGTGATCTGGTACACCTCGGTGCAGGCGTTTGGCAGCGCGCGCACCGCGGCGTTCTCCTACTTGATTCCGGTTGTGGCGCTGATCTCGGCGTGGGTGCTGCTGGGGGAGCCGCTGGGTGCGCTGCAGATTCTGGGGGGAAGCGTGGTGCTGTTTGGTGTGTGGCTCGCAAGGAGGGAGGTAGTTGCAGATGGGCGCAGGTGATCTGGCCGCGGGAATCGCGGCGATCGAGCGGGCACGCCAGGCGGTGATCGAGGACGCGGTAGCGATATGTGAGGTGCCCGCGCCCACCTTCGACGAGGGCGAGCGTGCCGCGCTTGTGCGCCGCCTCGGCGCCGGATTGGGTCTCGGGGCGGCATCTGTGGACGATGTGGGCAACGTCATCTGGGAGTTGCCCGGTGACCATGCGCTGGCCACCGTCGTGTTGAGCGCGCACCTGGACACGGTCTTCGGCATGGAGATCCGGCCGCGCGTGGAGCGCCGCGGCAGCGTCCTTGTTGCCCCTGGCATCGGCGACAACAGCCTGGGGGTTGCGGCGCTGCTGCACCTGGCCGATGCCCTGCGGCGGGAACTGACCCATCGAGGCACATTGGTGGCCGCGGCCAACGTGTGCGAGGAGGGCCTGGGGAATCTGCGAGGGATGCGCGCGTTGTGGGACCGCTACGGCTCGCGCGCCGGGATCTGGGTTGTGCTGGAGGGAGGGACCTTCAACACGGTGGAGGTAGCGGGGATCGGTTCACGGCGCCACCGCATCACCGTACGCGGGCCCGGCGGCCATTCCTGGCACGATTTCGGGCAACCCAGCGCGATCCACGGCCTGGCCCGCTTCATCGCAGGCCTGTCGGAGATCGAACTTCCATCAGGCGATCGGACGACCTACAACGTGGGCGTGATCTCCGGCGGGACCTCTGTGAACACCATAGCGGCCGAGGCTTTCTGCCTGCTCGACCTGAGGTCGGAGGGCCAGCAATCCCTGGCACAGATCGAGTCCAAGGTGCGCGTGCTCGCGGATGCCGCTGCCGCCTCCGCCGGGATCTCCCTCGATTTCGAGCTCGTGGGCGACCGGGCCGGCGGGCGGCTCCCCGCAGACCACTGGCTGATTCGACTTGTGGAGTCCGGTGCCGGTGCCACGGGCGTGGAGGTCCGGTGGCAGGCGGGTAGCACGGACGCCAACGTGCCGCTCAGTCACGGGGCGCCAGCCGTCTGCCTTGGGATCGGCCAGGGACGGAACCTCCACACGGTGCAGGAGGAGGTGGACACCGCCTCGGTCGGGCCGGCGCTCGAGATGGCATACCGCGTCATCGCCGCGTCGCTGCAGAGGAAGACTAGGGTTAGAACACCAGGGGCATGAACGATGTAGTGTCCTTGCGATCTCAGAGCTTGTCTATCCTTCCACCCCCGGGGGCTCCCAGATGACCATGGATTCCCTTCTGCGCGCTGTCGTGGAGCGACGGGCGTCGGATCTCCACATCAAGGCCGGTACCCCTCCGACGCTGCGCATTGACGGCAGATTGGAGCCTGCCCATGACGGGCGCCTCTCGCCGGAGACGGTCCGGGAGCTCATTGCCGAGATCCTCACGCCCGCGCAGCTCGAGGAGTTCCACCGGCAGCTGGAGCTGGACCTGGCCTACAGCCTGCCCGGCGTCTCGCGCTTCCGCGTGAACATCTACATGCAGCGGGGCAACATCGGGGCCGCGATCAGGACGATCCCGGCCGTGGTGCCGACCGTTGAGCAGTTGGGACTCCCCAAGATCCTAACGCACCTCGCCTCGCTGCCGCGGGGGCTCGTACTCGTCACGGGGCCAACCGGGAGCGGCAAGTCCACCACGCTGGCGGCGATGGTCAATCACATCAATCACACTCGGTCTTGTCACATCGTGACCGTGGAGGATCCGATAGAGTATCTACACCACGACGATAAGTGCCTGATCACCCAGCGCGAGGTCGGGGCCGACACGCACTCGTTCTCTGAAGCCCTTCGCCACGTGCTCCGCCAGGATCCCGACGTGATCCTAATAGGCGAGATGAGGGACCACGAGACGATCTCCACCGCGATCACCGCGGCCGAGACCGGTCACCTAGTCCTGGCAACGCTGCATACTGTCAACGCCCCGCAGACGGTGGACAGGATTGTGGACGTCTTCCCACCGCATCAGCAGCCACAGGTTCGGATGCAGCTATCGGTGGCAGTCGAGGGCGTGCTCTCGCAAACGTTGCTTCCGCGCCGCGAGGGGAACGGTCGCATCGCGGCGGTGGAGGTCATGGTGGGAACCTCGGCGATTCGCAACCTCATACGCGAGGGCAAGACCCACCAGATCCCTTCAACCATCCAGTCGGGCAGCAAGGACGGCATGCAGACACTCAACCAGGCCCTGCGGCACCTCGTGAAGCAGCATCTCGTCAAGTATGAGGTTGCCATGTCCCATTCGAGCAACCCGCAGGAACTGGCTCAGCTCTGCGGCCGGGATGGTCTGGCGGCCGCCGCATACTGACGCCCGGCAGCCTGTAGCCGCCGTACAGCTGGGGTGTTGACGGTTCCCTCCTGGCTGCTACAATACGGGGGTGCCACGCCGAGGTGACCGAAGTGATCAAGCCCCCCCTAGAAGAACTGCTTGAGCATGTTGAGAGCAAGTACAGTCTTGTCATCATCGCGGCGAAGCGCGCCCGCCAGTTGAAGGACAACGTTCTGCCGCTGGTGGATGTGGACAGCGCAAACCCGGTCAGCATCGCCCTCGAGGAGATCGCCACCGGCCGGGTGCGGGCGGACGCCCCTCACTCCCTGGACCGCTAGCCCTGTCGCGACAAGGGAACTCCCGGCTCCGGCCCGCCGTATCTCAATGCGACGGGAGGAGGGCTCCCCATGTACGGACTGATCGCCGCGTGCCTGCTGCTCCTGGCGCTGGTCGGCGGCGCAGCGCCGCCGCGCGCAGAGCGGACCGCCGGGGATCTGAGGGTTGAGTTGACCATCGGAAGCGCGGCCTACGCGCCCGGCGCCACCGTACAGGTGACCCTGCGGGTCACGAATCTCGCGGCGCTGCCCGCGGTGCTGACCGCTTCCAGCGCGCAGGAGTACGACTTCTTCGCCCGGCAGCGCAGTGCGCTGATCTGGCAGTGGTCGCACGATAGGGCATTCGCCCAGGTAGTCCGCGAGATGACGCTGGCTCCCGGCCAGACGCGCACCTATACCGCCTCGTGGGACCAGCGCGATCTTCAGGGGCGCCGCGTGGAGGCCGGGGCCTACGAGGTCTCCGCGGTCTTCCTGGGCGCGCAGCGCCAAGGCCCGGCAAGCGTTGAGGTGGGACCGGTCCGGATCACGATAGGTCCGTAGTCCGTCACCGGCGGTGAGCGGCAGGCAGGAGTGCCGCTCGACCGGGCTGAAGTCAGAAACCCGCGACCCGCGTGAGCGGGCGCGGGCTCCGATGCGAATCGCCGACAGGTACATCGCGAGGGAACTCCTTCCCCCGTTCCTTCTGGGGGTAGGAGGGTTCTTCGTTGTTCTGGTTGGTGATGTTCTCTATACGCTTGCCGACTACATAGTCGCGGGAACTGCTACGCCCGATGTCATCGTGCGGTTACTCGGCTACAAGCTGCCCGCGATCATGGTGATTACGTTCCCTGTCTCGACCCTCTTTGGGACGCTCCTGGGATTGGGACGCCTAGCAAGGGACCACGAGCTCCAGGCCATGCGGCTGATGGGCACCAGCCTGGTGCGGGCGTTCGCGCCCGTGATGGCGTTTGGGGCGCTGATCATGGGGCTTACTTTCCTGACGAACGAGGTCGTCTCGCCCTGGGCCAACCACAGGGCAAACAATCTGATCAGGGCGACGCTCTTCGGCGCGGCCTTCCCTCAGGTGCGCGAGCAGGTGTTCCTGCGGGGCCCCGGCAACCGGTTCCTCTATGTCCACCAGGTGGACCAGGACGCGGGGGTGCTGCGCAACGTTATGATCTACGAGGCAGAGGGGCCTCTGCCCCGTCTCATCACCGCGCGGGAAGCCACATGGTCCGCTAAGACCTGGATGCTTCATCATGGCGTGGCGCGGGAGGTGGGCCCCGACGGGTTCACGGCGTATGAGGCCGGGTTTGCGTCCATGGAGATCAACGTGGGGCTCGACGCCGGGGCGTTCCTGACCGGTCAGCGTACGCCGGAGGAGATGACGTTCCGTGAGTTGAGGGTTCAGTCGGGGATGTTCAAATCCGGGCTCTCGCCTCGGGTGGCGGTGGAGTTCCATCGCAAGCTGGCCGTCCCAGCCGCCAGCGTGATATTCGCCCTGGTGGCGGCACCGCTCAGTTTGCAGGCGGCCCGGGGCGGACGGTTCGTCGGGGTGGGGCTGTGCATCGCGCTGCTCTTCACCTACTATTCGGTCATGTCCATCGCGCGCGCGTTCGGGTCCTCCGGCGCTCTCTCACCGTTCCTGTCGGCGTGGGCGCCCAACCTGCTGTTCCTGGCCGCGGGGGGCCTGCTCATCGCCAGGGAAGAAGGCTGGTTCCGGATGCTCTTGGCGCCGCGCCGCGGGTGGGCTGCGGGAGTGCGGCCGTGAACGCACGCCGGGTGACAGTCCTGGCCTCCATCGTTGCCGCGGCGGCTGCGGGCGCCGCGGTATGGCTGGCCCACTCACCCGGCCCGGCGGCCGTTGAGCCAGCACAGCAGGCAGCGGTGCGCATGACTGGGGCGCATCTCGTGTTGCGCCAGCAGGGGGAGAAGCAGGCGGAGATCACGGCCGCTCGCGTTGAGGTCAGCGGCGACCAGCGTACCACCACCTTCACCGGGCGACCCAGCGCTGTTATCCACGTGAACGGCGTTCCTGTTTTGACCGCCACCGGAGGCCGTATCGTGCTCGATCGTCGCGACGGCTCGATGCGCATCAAGGGCGGCCTGCGCATCACAACCGTGCGGGGCGAGACCCTGTCCGCGCCGGACGCGGCGTGGAATCCCTCAACGCAGGTGGTCGAGCTGACCGGCGGTGTCACGGCGTCGGCGGCCCGCCTGCCCACAGCCCTTTTATCCACGGCCGGCCCGTCTTCGAGCCCGAAGCCCCGCTCCGATATCCCAGGACGGCTGCGGGCCGAGCGCGTCCGGTACGATGCACGCGCTCAGGTTGTGGTCGCCTCGGGCAACGTCGTGCTGATCCTGGGAGAGGTCGAAATCCGCTCCGACGTACTGCGGCTGGAACAGGTGCCCCAGGTAGTTACCGCCGAGGGCCGGGTGAGCGTGCAGCGGCGGGACCAGCGGCTTACAGCACCCGCCGTGCGCTACGAGATGCGCACTGAGACCGCCGAGGCATCAGGCGGCGTGGTACTCGTTCAGAAAGACATGACGATGAGAGCACCTCAGATGCGATTTGACCTTAGGGGAGAGGTCACGATCGCCTCCGGGGGCGTGGAGGCATCGCACGGCGGCACCACGATGAACGCCGCGTCGCTGCGGCACGAAGCCAAAACCGGTGAGGTAGTGGCCGAGGGTGGCGTGACGCTGACACAACCGGGGGGCCGGGTGACCGGGGTCCGGATGCAGGCCAACCTGCTGACCAGGCGCGCGGACGTGCGCGAGGAGGCCACCCTGATCCGCTCCGACATAGCCGTTAGCGCCGCGCGCATCGTCTTTCGTTGGGACGTCAACGAGGCCGAGGCCGAGCACGGAGTCGTTGTCCGCCAGAGCGACCGGACGGTCTGGGCCGACCGGATGACCTACTCGGAGCCCGCCGACCGGGCGGTACTGACCGGTCGAGTGGTTGTCGAGCAGCCGAGCGGCGAAGGGCTGGTGACACTCACCTGCAACCGGATGGTGATGACGCTGCGGAACAAGGACATCACCGCCGAGGGCCAGGTGACCGTGGTCCAGAAAGACCGGCGGGCGACCGGGGACCGGGGGACCTACACCGACGCAACGCGGATACTCGTGGTTACCGGGAACGTGCGTCTTCAGGACGCGGACGGAACCCGTCTGAGGGCCGACCGGGCGGTCATCTCTCTGGCCGACGAGACATTCGAGGCAGAAGGGAACGTGGAGACCGAGTTCGTCATCCGTCCCAGCCCGACCAGGAGACCGTGAATCACGCCCGCGTGCGCCACCGGCCATCCCACCGGCCGCCCAACCCGGCATCCCATCGGGTTCGCAGTTCCCTGGTCCTGATTGCCCTTGCCCTGGCAGCAGGCGCGGTTTCCGTGCCTCCGGCCATGGCGCAGGCGGAGATCCCGGTTACGCTGCGGGCTAAGACGTTTCAGTACAACCGCATCACGCGCGTGCTGGTCGCCGCCGGCGACGTGATGGTTACGTATCAGGACATCACTATCAATGCCGACCGCCTGCGCGCCGATCTTGGGACAAACGACGTGCGCGCTGAGGGGCGGGTCCGGCTGGATGTGGGCAGGCAGAGCATCCGGGGCGACTCCCTCGACTACAACCTTGTAGCGCGCCGCGGCCGAGTGACGCGGGCGGCGGCGGCGTACTCAGGGCCCATGGTTCTGGGCACAGTGTTCATTCGAGCCGAGACCATGGAGGGCGCGCTCGACTCGTTTTTCTCCGCACGTGTCTCTTCATGTACAACCTGCGAGGGCCCGAATCCAGTCGTCAATCTTACCGCGGGCGAGTTGACCGTGCACCTGAACGACAAGATCGTGGGCCGCAGGGTGACGGTGTGGATCGCGGGACGCAAAGTCTTCACCTGGCCCTCTTTCGTGATCTTCATCCGTGAGCAACGGGCCAGCCGGCTGCTCCCGGTTGTGGGTTACTCCGAGACAGAGGGGTACTTCCTGAAGACCTTCTACTCGTACGCCCTCAACGAGAACCACTACGGTTACCTGCGGCTCGACCTGATGGACCGGCTTGGTGTCGGGTACGGGGTCGAGCATGCCTACCGTCTGCGCCGGGGCAGCGGCGTGGCATTCCTCTATCGCCTTGAGAACAAGCAGACCGGGGGTGCGGACTCGCGCATCGTCCTCAGCCACCAGCAGCAGATGGGCGACGTTACCGCGCGGTTGTTTGCGGATCACGTCACTGCCACCATGCCCGGTGCACCGGTTGAGCTTTTCGCAGTCGTGGATGCCTACCACCGCGGACCGCGTTCACACTCGATGCTCTACCAGAGCTACTCCGGGCGCGACTGGCCCGGATTCTGGTCCCGCACCTACTCGGGCCGCGCTGTTCACTCCCTGCAGATGAGCGATGCGCTGTCCGCGGAGCTGGTCGCCGATTTCTCGCGCGCCGCGTCCTCGTCGGGAACCGACGACGAGCTGTTTCCCCGCCTCGTCCTACGGTACCGCGGCGCCGGCTACAGCGCGTCACTGGTTGCCGAAGGGCGCGTTGACCTGGACGGCGACGCGTTCCCAGGCGATGTCCGGTACACCGCCGAGCGCCTGCCGGAGCTGACCGTAGTGGGCGACCCGCGGCTGCTGGCCGGGACGCGTCTCGTCTACCAGTTGCAGGCCGGACTGGGGCGCTTCCGCGAAACGCTCCTCTCGGGAACCACTGATGCGCTGCGCACCGACGCGGCGGTGACCGTGGGCGGGCCTCTGCTCGTCTCTGACCGCGGCTACCTCAACCTGCGGGCTCAGGCGCGTGGATCGCACTACTCCAACGGCGATGCGCGGGCGTTCGTCTCGGGCCGGCTCGACTATACCCACCAGATCAACCCGTCCTTGACAGGCCAACTCGGCCTCACCTATCAGGATCAGGCCGGGCAGTCGCCGTTTGCGTTCGACCGGCTGTCCGGGCGCATGGCACAGGCCGATGCCACGCTGACCTACAGACAGCCGGGCCTGATCGCTACTGCCACTACCTCCTATGATGGGATCGCAGGCCGCATGGCGCCGGTAGTGGCACAGGTGCAATACGCGCCGCGGCCGGGATGGACCGCCGCGGCTGCCGCGGCCTATGATCCTTCGCTGGGAGGGCTCTCACGGGCGGAGCTCGCCTTTGACGTGACGTTGAGCCCCCACTGGCAGGCGGCCTACTACGGGTTCTATGATGGGACCACCGGCCGCTTCTACCACGACCGGCTGACGATCACGCGGATCTGGGACGACTGCCTGGCCGCGGCGATTACCTATCGCGGCGTCGCAGGGGAGATCTGGTTCGAGACATGGCTGACCGCGCTTCCCTGGGTCAGGGGACGCGTGGGGGTAAGCGGCCAGGGCACGATTCTGTTTGACCAGCCGTGGCTGTGGCCCAGGCAGTGAGATCCCAGGCCGTGGCCCCCAGGCATGCCGCGGTACACGGAGGTGAGGCAGGATGAGGCGGCTTCGAGTTCTATCGGCAGCGGCGCTGGTGACGGCGCTGATCGTGGCACCGATGATGCCCGCGGGAGCTCAGACCGGCCAGCAACTCGCGATCACCATGAACGTCGCCGGCACGCTCCAGGATCGCGGTGGTGCCTACTACATAGCGTTCACGGTCAGCGACTCGCTCCTGCTGGGCCCGCAGCCGGACAGCACTAACTGGACGCACTACGCCGTGTACCGCGACGGCCGGTTCTTCTTCGGAACAGTGCCCCAGACCACGGTTCCGCCGTTTGGGTTCAACGTGATCCGCCCTCCGGCGCCGTTCTTGGGCGGGACCGTGCTGCCCGACGGACGCGCGCTTCAGGTAGTGGTGTCCCTGACCGACCTGCGCGTCGGGCCGGCCCTACCGACGCGGGTCATGGTGAACTTCGTAACGACGGACGGGTCGAACAGGCCGCTCGATGCGCTGGGGCCGGGTGCCACCGATCGGTTCGGATTCGTGACCGTGGATCTGCGGCGCGACCTTTACGTGACCGCGCGCGACCCCCGCGGGGACTGCCCCGACCCAAACTTTGACATCCTCGGCGGCGAGATCCGAATCGTGACGCCCTGAACAAGCCGAGAAGCTGAGGCGGCGGCGTTCTCTGGGCGGCGCCGCTTCCAATGCGGCCTGACGGCTGCCGTTGGGCATAGTAGAATACGAGAGTTGTGCTTCGACTTCCCTCTGGAGGTGCAGATTGATCCTTCGCCGTGCCAGTCTTCTTGTAGTCGCTGTGCTTGTCACCGCCGCGTGCGGTGGCGGTGTGACCGGGGTAACACCACCGCCGCCCGGGACTACGGGTACCGTGACCGGGACCGTGAGCGTGGCGCCCACCGGAGCCGGTGCGCCCTCTGTCGCCGTGCCGGCGCTGCCGCTGCGGACCAGGATCGACCGGCCCGTGTACGTGCCCAACCAGCTCATGGTGAAGTTCAGGCCGGGCGTCGCGGCCGCGGCCGCAACCGGCCTGCACGCCCAGGCCGGCGGGGCGGTTCTGCGGACCATCGAACGGCTGGACGTGCAGGTTGTGCGCCTGGGGCCGGGAGTTGAGGCCGCTTCGGCCATGGCCGCCTACCGAGCTTCCGGCCTGGTTGAGTATGTTGAGCAGGATGCCTACGCCTACACGGCGGTGACGCCCACCGATCCCATGTACACCTCCCAGTGGCACTACCCGCAGATCCAACTGCCTGCCGCCTGGGACGTGACCACCGGCGGTCCGGTAATCGTGGCGGTTCTCGATACCGGCATTCGAACCGATCACCCAGATATCACCACGGCCGTGACCGTCACGGGGTACGACTTCGTCAGTCACCTAACGAACGGCGATGGGGACGGCCGAGATTCGGATCCGACCGATCCGGGATGCCCTGATGTCAACCCCGCGGACACGAGCCACGGAACCCACGTGTCCGGCACGGTGGCGGCGCGGACGAACAACGGGACCGGCGTAGCCGGGGTCAACTGGGGCGGGGTCTCCGGCACGAAGATCATGGCACTGCGGGTGTTGGGCCAGATGATGCCGCCCGACGGCTCCAGCTCCTGTGGATCGGGTTACTTCTCTGACATCGCCGCCGCGATTATCTACGCGGCCGACCGCGGGGCCAAGGTTATCAACATGAGCCTCGGGGCTCCTATCCTCTCGGATACGACCGTAGACAACGCCATCACCTACGCACGGAATCTCGGCGTGACCCTGGTGGCCGCCGCAGGGAACAACAACTGCGGCGCGGTTATCTATCCTGCCCGCAACGCGAACGTGATCGCGGTCGCCGCGACTACTAACACGAACGCACGCGCGTCGTACTCGGCGTGCGGCGCGGAGATTGATGTGGCCGCGCCGGGCGGCAGCAGCGGTGCCGGCGTGCTCAGCACCACCTGGAGCATCAGCGGTGGACACGTGTACCAGAGCTGGCAGGGCACCTCGATGGCCACGCCCCACGTGGCCGGCCTGGTCGCCCTGATGATATCGCGCGGCATCACCGGGCCCGCGACCATCCAGAGCACATTGCAGAGCACGGCGACAGACCTGGGCACGCCCGGCTTCGACAACCAGTTCGGCTGGGGTCTGGTCAACGCGGCCGCTGCGGTGAGCGGCGGTGGCTCGGGCACACAGATGCGCGCTTTCTCCGGCGTGATCGTCGGCTCGACCATCACGCGGCAGAGCAATCTCGCGAACGTCGCGGCCGGCGACGCGTTCACGATCACGAACGCCCAGACCGGCACGAAGTCCGTGTTTGTCTGGCAGGACTTCAACGGCAACGCCGTTGTGGACACCGGGGACTACTACGGGAGGGTGGACGGCGTAGTCATCAATCCCGGCGCCACGACAAACGTCGGGTCTGTGCCTGTCCAGCGGTACACCGGGACGCCCATTTCCGTGGCAGGCGTACCATTGTCCGTGGCAGGCGTTCCACTATCCGCGGCAGGTCGAGGGCATCAGGGGTTAGACGGCCTATCTGGACCGGGGCGCAGGCGCGGCTAGTTAGACCTACGCTCCGCCCAGCGGCGGAGCTCGAGCTCCAAGTCAACGGCGGCGACCATCCTGGGATAGAACTCCACCAGGGTGGTCGCCGTGCGTTCGTAGTCGGTCAGTTGCGCGGAGAAGTGATCCACCAGCACCAGCCCGCGGCGGTCCACCCCCACAGGGGCTCCGGCGGGCGGCGGTTTGGAACCCTCACGCCGCGGAGAGCCGCCTGACCTTGAGCTTGTTCCTATGCCGCTCGGCCTGCGACAGATCGAACATGGCCTGCTGGTTCATCCAGCTCTCGGCGGACGCGCCGAAGGCAATGGAAAGGCGAATGGCCATCTCGGGGCTGACGCCGGCACGGCCGTTCAGGAGACTGGAGAGCGTCTTGCGGCTCACCCCAAGCGCCCGGGCAGCCTCTGTGACACTCAGGCCCAGAGGTTCCAGGCACAGCTCGCGAAGGATCGCTCCAGGATGTGGAGGGTTGTGCATCAACATCGTTTCACCTCAATGATAGTCCGCGTAGTCGACCGCCTCGGCATCTCTGTCACGGAAGACGAACGTGACTCGCCAGTTCCCACTCACCGTCACGGCCCATGTCCCCTTCCGGTTCCCCTTGAGTTCGTGCAGACCCAGACCGGGAAGGTTCATGTCCTGTGGGCTCGTGGCCGCATGCAGGCGGGCCAGTATAAGGCGGAGTCGTTCTGCATGCTTGGCTTGGATGCCCGCCTTCGTTCCCTTGAGAAAGTATCGTTCAAGCCCCCTGTGCTTGAAGCGCTTGATCACAGATCAGAGTGTAACCCATAACGCTACAGGTTACAAGCCCTGACCTACTGAGGGCCTCGGACGATCGCGCCACTCCGGAACCCCGACCACGGTCGCGGGCGGGCCTTAGCGCGGCTAGTTAGACCTACGCTCCGCCCAGCGGCGGAGCTCGAGCTCCAAGTCAACGGCGGCGACCATCCTGGGATAGAACTCCACCAGGGTGGTCGCCGTGCGTTCGTAGTCGGTCAGTTGCGCGGAGAAGTGATCCACCAGCACCAGCCCGCGCGCGTACGCCGCGCGCAGGGCCGCCGTGGCGGCGTCGCCGGGAAGCGCCAGCCGGATAGCCGTTGCCTCCACCAGACTCTCGACCACGACCTCGGGCCACGCGCGGTACCCACCACGGGCCGCGATCTCTCGCGCCTGGAGGAACAGCGATTCTGTTCGCTGCACCTGGTCAGGGGACTGCCCGCGGACCGGATCGAGCAGCATCCGGACGAACGGGCGCACCAGCCCAATGCGGTCCACCCCCACTGGCGATCCTGCGACAATGTAGGTGCGTTCGCCCTGCCGGATCAGGAACCCCTGGCCAGGCGCGCCGAGCAGATTTGGCAGCACCGTGATCCGCCCGCCGGGCACCGCGGCTACCCGCATGTAGTCGGCGGCGCGGCCCAGCAGCGCCGGTGCTTCCCTGCGGTGGGCCTCCAGGGCCTCGGCGTAGGCGCGCTCATGCGCCTTCCACAGGTCCGCCAGCCCAGCCTGGGCATGCAACTGCGCCAGCACCGGGCCGAGGCCGGTTAGCCCCCCTGAGGTGCCAGGAGCGGGTCCGGGCCCTGGTTCTCGCAGCCCGGGCGGGCTTGTGAGCATCAGCGCCACGGCCACGTACTGCTCGGTCGTGGCCGGTCGCTCTGCCATGAACCGCCGGACCGGATCCACCGTGCCTGCCGGTAGCCCGGCGAGCCTGGCGCGCACCGCGGCGCGCACCGATCCCGGTTCTCCGGGAGGGGCGTCGGGCGTCGTGGCCAGGATGGCCGCGAAGAGGGTGAACACGCGGGCGTCCAGGCCGACGTCTATGCGCTCGGCCAGCCGGAGCCGACCTTCACCGGCCACGCCGGTGGGCGCCATGGCTGAGAAGCTCCAGGTGTAGTCCGCCGCCAGCGGGTTGCCCTGCCGGTCCCTGGCCCGGAGCCGGACCGTGTACCGCACCCCTGGAACCAGCGGGGGATTGGGCCGTACGGTGACTGTCTTGGCGTCGTCCGACCACTGGGCAGGCCCGAACGAAAGAGAAGGTTCCGCCTTGACCTCGAGCGCATCAGGGCTCATCGGTTTGTTGAACGTCGCGGTGACCGGCGTATCCGAGGGAGCGACGGAATCCGCGGCCGGCACTACCGAAGTGACAGCCGGTGGCGTGTTCTCGGAGACGCCGGGATTGGGCAGTCCCATCAGGCCTCCGACGGAGCCGCATCCGGCCAGCAGTACGGCAGCCACCAGCACGCCCGGCAGCGTGCGAGGGCAGAAAGCAGACACGGCGCGCCTCTCCATTGGGTAGATGCTTGCATGCAGCGCGCCGCGTTTCCTCCTGCTGGGATGCCGCAGGGGCGTGGACTCGTTCCCGGGCCCAGGGTATAATTAAGGATGGCTGTGGCGGTGTAGCTCAGTTGGTTAGAGCACGCGGTTCATACCCGCGGAGTCGGGAGTTCGAGTCTCCCCGCCGCCACCACGATTGAACCGGCGGTTCCAGAGGGACCGTCGTGTTTCGCTATTATGGGTAATCCGAGGTGCACCGACCAGGTGACCCGAGCGCAGACACTCCGGATGCTGCACCGCGTGCGCCAGACGCTCCGGCGCTACCGCATGCTTTCCGGCGGCGAGACGATGGTTGTGGCGGTCTCAGGCGGGCCGGACTCAATGGCGCTGCTGCGCATTCTGTGGCGGTTGCGCGATGAGCTCTCGCTGCGGCTGCACGTCGTCACGGTAGACCACGGCATCCATCGAACCAGCAGCGCGCATGCCGCTTTCGTCCGGCGCACCGCGCGGGCCTGGGGAATCCCGGCATCGTCCGTCCGGGTGAACGCCAGATCCTGGGCGCGTCGACACCGTCTCACGCTTGAGGAGGCCGCAAGGGCCGTGCGGTACGAGGCGCTGGCGAAAGTGGCCAGGCGCATCGGTGCCTCGCACATGGCCCTGGCGCACACGGCCGACGATCAGGTGGAGACCGTGCTGCTCTGGCTCCTTCGGGGAGCGAGCGCCGGCGGGCTCGCTGGCATGCCGGCCACCAGGCAGCACAACGGGGTACGTGTGATCAGGCCCCTGCTGGATCTGTGGCGCAATGAGATCGTCGCCTACCTGGAGGCCGAGGGCGTGCCCTGCAGGACCGACCCGACAAACCGGCTGCGCGGGCCGCTTCGGAACCGCATCCGCCTGGACTTGATCCCACACCTGTCGGGGTATAACCCGGGTGTCAAAGCCGTGCTGCGGCGCCTGGCTGAACAGGCGGCCGATGACGCGGACTTGATGGACCGCCTTTCAGGGGAGGCCGGATCAAGGGCGCTCAGGCGCCGTGCGGGTGTCATTGCGATTGATGCGGCGCGGTTCGCCGCGTTGCCCGTGGCCCTGCAACGCCGGGTTGCGCACCGGGCGCTGTGTGAGGCCAGCGGGAAGATTCGGGACTTGAAGTTCGTCCATGTAGAACGTATACGCGCCATGGCTGAGGGCGGGCGGTCCGGGGAGGTGGCGGACCTGCCCGGGTTGCGAGCCGAGCGCAGGGGAGGCCGCGTCGTGCTCAGGCGTGCACGCCGCACCGGCTCCCGGCGGATGCTACAATAGAGACGCGGCGCCGCGCCGTTACGGCGACACCGCCTCGGAGGAAGTGCTGGCAGTGACGAACCGTTACATGCGCAGTCTGATCGTCTGGGCCGTGATCCTCGCGGTCGCGTTCCCCTTTGCCCTGCAACTCTGGCGCCGCACCCCGCGCGAGGAGATGTCCTACAGCGCCTTCATTGAACAGGTGCAGTCCGGGCAGGTGAGCCAGGCCGAGATCGGGGACGGGGTCGTCGTAGGGAAACTGAAGAACGGCCAGCAGTTCACCGTCTACGTGCCGCAGGGCGACACGTCGTACATAGACCTGCTGAAGGCCCGGGGCGTTGCGATCAAGGTCGAGCCCCGCTCGCGCTCGGCGCTGTGGCCGACCCTGCTGTCCACGATGCTGCCAATCCTGCTGCTGGTAGGTCTGTGGATGCTGATGCTGCGGCAGGCGCAGTCGGGCAGCAACCAGGCGATGTCGTTTGGCAAGAGCCGGGCCCGGCTGCACTCCGAGGGCAAGCCCAAGGTAACCTTCGGGGACGTGGCCGGCGTGGAGGAAGCCAAGGAAGAGCTCCAGGAGGTCATCGAGTTCCTGAAGTACCCCAAGAAGTTCCAGGCGCTGGGTGCCAAGATCCCGCGCGGCGTGCTGCTCGTGGGCCCGCCGGGCTCGGGCAAGACGTTGCTGGCCAGGGCGATCGCCGGCGAGGCCGAGGTTCCGTTCTTCTCGATCTCCGGCTCGGAGTTCGTCGAGATGTTCGTCGGCGTGGGCGCCTCCCGCGTGCGCGATCTATTTGACCAGGCCAAGAAGAACGTGCCGTGCCTGGTCTTCATTGATGAGATAGACGCGGTGGGCCGCCAGCGCGGGGCAGGGCTCGGCGGCGGGCACGACGAGCGCGAGCAGACCCTCAACCAGCTCCTGGTCGAGATGGACGGGTTCGATCCCAACAGCGGGATCATTGTGATCGCGGCTACGAACCGGCCCGACATCCTGGACCCGGCCCTGCTGCGTCCGGGGCGGTTTGACCGGCGAATCGTCGTGGACAATCCCGACACCAAGGGCCGCCGCGCCATCCTGGAGGTACACGTCAAGGGCAAGCCCATGGCCGAGGACGCGGATCTTGGCGTGCTTGCCAAGCGGACGCCCGGGTTCTCCGGCGCCGATCTGGCCAACATGGTCAACGAGGCGGCGCTGCTGGCGGCGCGGCGCGACAAGAAGAAGATCGGGGCGGCCGAGATGGACGAGGCGATAGACCGGGTGATCGCCGGACCGCAGCGCCGGAGCCGCGTCCTGACCCCGAAGGAACGCGAACTGACGGCCCACCACGAGGCAGGCCACGCGTTGCTGGCCAAGGTGATTCCAGGGGCCGACCCGCCGCATAAGGTCACGATTCTACCGCGCGGCATGGCGCTCGGATACGTGATGTTTGCGCCGCCGGAGGACAAGTACACGTACACGCGCCAGGAGATCCTGGCCCGGATCACGGTGGGGTTGGGCGGGCGCGTCGCAGAGGAGATCGTCTTCAACGAGGTCACGACCGGTGCGCAGAACGACTTCGAGGCGGCTACCGACCTCGCCCGCAAGATGGTCACGGAGTACGGCATGAGCGATAAGCTGGGCCCGCTCGCACTGGGCAAGAGGCACGGGCCGGTCTTCCTCGGCCGCGACCTGGTGGAGAGCCGCAACTACAGCGAGGAGATCGCCTACGAGATAGACAAGGAGATTCGCCGGATCATTGACGAATGCTACGGGCAGGCGCGCGCGGCCATCCTGGAGCATAGGGGCGCGCTTGACCGCATCGCGCAGGCGTTGATTGAGCACGAGAGCCTGGAAGCCGAGGATCTTGCGCGGCTGTTCGCGGGCGAGCCGCTAGCGCCGGAGGGGCCAGCGGCGACCGTGGTGCCGGAGCCGCGCGCCGAACCCGCAGCACCCGAGGCGCGCCAGAGGCCGGAGGTGCCGGTGACGCAGTTGCGGCCGAAGCCGGAGGCGTCCGGATAGGCGCGCGGGCCGCACGAGGAAGGCAGAGCATGACCCGCGAGGTCGAGGTTCCTCCCTACATCGTAGAGGCACCCGTGGTCGCGTCCCCGGCGACCACGGCCATTGTAGTAGTGGACATGCAGCACGACTTCGTCACCCCCGGGGGCGCGCTCGTGGTCCCCGATGCCGCCGGCACGGTCCCGGCCATCGCGCGGCTGCTGGCGCGGAGCCGTGCGGCCGGCACGCGCATCTTCTACACCCAGGACACGCACCGCAGCGGCGACCCTGAGTTCGCGATCTGGGGGGAGCACGCGGTCGAGGGCACCTGGGGATGGCAGATCGTGGAATCCCTGCGGCCTGTCCCCGGCGACCAGGTAGTACGGAAGCCGAGCTACGACGGGTTCTTCGAGACCTCGCTGGACCGCGACCTGCGTGCGGCCGGTATCCGGACCCTGGTAGTTTGCGGTACAGTGGCCAACATCTGCGTCCTGCACACGGCCGGGAGCGCTACGCTCCGTGGCTACAAGGTGGTCTTGCCCGTGGACGCCGTGTCGGCCATCGTACCGTTTGACCTTGAGGCGGCGATCCGCCAGGTCGCGTTTCTATATCGCGGGACGATTACCACGACCGATGCGCTGGCATGGGGACCGTGACGCCACGCGCCGTCTGCGCGGCACCAGGTCGCAAGAAAGAGAGATGAGAGAGGAGCCTTCGCGATGCGCCGATTCATTGTCGTAGGCCTGATTGTTCTTGCCCTGGCCGCGACCTCCGCGGCCCAGAGCCCGGCGGTCCGGCTCACACTCCTGTACACCAGCGAGCACCACGGAAGCGTCCTGCCGTTCGACACGCCCACTGCCAAGGGCGTCGGAGGAATGGCGGCCAGGGCCTCGCTGATCGCGCAGATCAGGGGCGAAGCCCCCAACGTGCTGCTCTTGGATTCCGGCGATATCTTGATGGGAACCGCGATGTCGTCGGTCTTCCGCGGCGAGCCCGACATCCTGGCGATGAACCTGATCGGCTACGACGCGATGGCGGCCGGCAATCACGAGTTCGACTACGGGGTCGAGCACTTTCGTCGCCTGGTGCGTCTGGCCAAGTTCCCGATCATCTCCACATCGCTCCGCGGACGCGGGCAGG
Organism: Armatimonadota bacterium; assembly: GCA_016869025.1. NCBI lineage: Bacteria > Bacillati > Armatimonadota > Armatimonadota bacterium. Next base: position 25,376 of record VGFA01000019.1, read on the forward strand.
AACTCACGCCGCTGTTTGTCATCAAGCACGTGGCTGGACTGCGGGTGTTGATCTTCAGCGCGATGGACGAGGAGTGGGCGGATGTCATTCACCCGAGCATTTCGCGCGACCTCGAGTACTTCGACCCGATAGGGAGCGCGCAGGGACTGATTCGAGGGCTGGGCCGGAGCGTGGACCTGGTCATAGCCCTGACCCACATGAGCAACTCGCTGGATCTGGCGCTGGCCCGCGCGGTTCCTCAGATCCACGCCATCATCGGGGGCCACACGGACGGTTTTGACGGCATGCTGACCGCCGCGGGCGGCCGGCCCGTGGATGCGATTGACAACCCGCCCACCGTCTATGTCAAGACCCACCGGTTGGGAGCCACAGTTGGGCGCCTTGATCTGGTCGTACAGGACGGCAAGGTGCGCAGGGCGTCTATCCGCAACCTGCCGGTAACCGGCGCCCTGGCCCCTGATCCGGCGGTGGCAGGCCTGGTCAAGCAGTACGAGGACAAACTCCAGGCCCGGTTCGCGGAGGTGATCGGACGGGCAGCGCTGTTCCTCGACGGTGAACGTGGAACGGTGAGGGCGCGGGAGACCAACCTGGGCAACATGATCTCCGACGCGGTCCGGGAGTTCGCGCGGACCGAGGTGGCGATCATCAACGGCGGCAACATACGCGGCTCGATCAACGAGGGGCCGATTACCCTGGGCGACGCCTTCCGGGTGCTGGCTTTCGACAACACCATCGTCGTCTTCCAGTTGACCGGCGCGCAGATTCGCGAGGCCCTGGAGAACGGCGTCAGCATGGTGGAGCAGGGGGCAGGGCGCTTTCCCCAAGTCGCCGGGATGTCCTACACGTACGAGCGGGGCCGCCCGTCCGGCCAAAGGATAGTGGAGTTGCGGATCGGCGGGCAGCCGGTGGATCCTGCCCGGCGCTACTCGGTCGCCACCAACGACTTCCTCGCCGACGGCGGCGATGGATACGCGGTCTTCAAGCTGGGAGTGCAGCGGCGGGACACGCAGATGGACCTGCGTGACCTGTTCATCGAGACGGTCCGTCGTGCCGGGGTTGTCTCGGCGCGGTTGGATGGTCGCATTACAGTCCGGTAGGACGGGCTGCGCATCGGCAAAATGCGCCACGCGGGCGCAAAGGAGGGAATCATGTCGCCACGTTTGATGGCCCAGGTGGCTGTCCTAGCGGCAGTCTACGTTGTGCTGGGGCAGGTAGTCCGGTTAATACCCAACCCGATGGTGCCCGGAGCCATTGTGGCCCTCAACATGGTCGTGGTTGTGATAGCGGGCATGCTCCTGGGGCCCGCGGCCGGTGCGTCCGTCGGGCTGATCGGTACACTCGTAAACGCCCTCAGCCCCGCGGGCAATCCCTTTGAGTGGGCCGCCATTGTCCCGCACACGGTCATGGGGTTTGTGGCCGGCCTGGCCGGCCAGCGACACCTGATCCTGGGTGCGCTGACGATCATCGTGGGCCACGCCCTCAACATCCTGGCCTTCATACTGGTGGGGCTGATCCCTGCCTCGCAGGTCGCGGTGACGATCTTCTCGGTCGGCCTGCTGGCCGAGGTGGTGATTGATGTGGCCGTGATCCTGGCGGCGGTTCCGCTCCTGCGACCGGTGGTGCGCGCCGTCTTGCCCTCCCGGTAGCCCAGCCCCGCGGGCTCGCGCAGCAGGGAGTCCGGTCTCGGGGTGGAATAGACTGCTGGTCTGCCGACGGAGGTGTCAGGTGTGAGCATGCGGCCCAAGAATCTTGCGCGCAAGACCGGCATCAATCTAGTACCAATCTTGATCTACATAGGCGTGGCCGTGGTCGTGGCGGCCGGGATGTACGCCTGGGACGTGAAGTACCGCAGGGACGAGGAGGCCAGGCGGCGTCCCCCTCCGCCGGAGGTCATCGCCAAGAACTTGGTTGAGAACATCGTCGGCTCCGACACCGTTCGAGATGTTAAGGTGGATCAAGAGAAGAAGACGATCACGGTGACCTTCGGCTCGGTCCTGTTCAAGCCGGAGAAACGCAAGAAGGACCTGCGCGAGCTGCTGGAGGCCGAGGCGACACTGGCCACCCAGGCCGTTCTGATGCAGATGCGCGAGTACGGCCAGGTGAACGCCGTCCTCATGAGCCAGGGCAAGACCCTGGCGGTTGCCGAGGCAGTCCGTGGCAAGGACAAGATCTCTATCAACTTCGTGGACGAAAGGTTGAAGGACTAGCGGAGCGGCACGCGTGCTCGTCCGCCTGGGTGGGACGCTGACCATCGGCGATGTCGTCGCCGTGGCCGAGGGCCGTGCACAGGTTGAGGTGCCCGACAGCGCGCGGGAAGCCCTCGCCAAGGCCCGTGCTCAGGTTGACCGCATAGTTGCCGCGGGAACTCCGGTCTACGCCATCACCACGGGCGTCGGGAAACTGGCTTCGGTTCCTGTCTCACGCGAGGACGCCGACCGCCTGCAGCTCAACATCATCCGCAGCCACGCCGCCGGCGTTGGGTCGCCTGCCCCGACCGGCGTGGTGCGTGCCATGATGCTGCTGCGTGCGCACGGTTTGGCGCTGGGACACTCGGGCGTCCGGCCGGAGGCAGTGGACCTACTGGCGGCGTTCCTCAACCGCCGCATCCACCCCATCGTTCCCGAGCAGGGATCGGTCGGCGCCAGCGGCGACCTGGCGCCCTTGGCGCACCTGGCGCTTGCGCTGATCGGCGAGGGCGAGGTCTCTGTGGAAGGCGAGCGCCTTGCCGCGAGAGTCGCGCTCGAGAGGAACGGACTGCGGCCGCTCTGCCTTCGCGCGAAGGAAGGGGTGGCCCTGGTCAACGGGACGCAGTTCATGACAGGGTGGGGAGCCCTGACCGTCCACCTTGCACTCCGGCTCTGCGCCGCGGCCGATGCCGTGGGCGCCATGACGCTGGAGGCGCTGCGGGGCAGTTCTGCTGCGCTTGATCCACGGCTCCACCGGTTGCGCCCTCATCCCGGACAGCAGGCCAGCGCGGAGAACGTGCGACGCGTGATCGCGGGAAGCGCGCTGGTGGACAGCGTTCCCGCGCGCGTTCAGGACGCCTACAGTCTGCGGTGCATACCCCAGGTGCACGGGGCGGTGCGCGACGCCGTGACCTACGCCGCCGGCGTGGTGGGGGTAGAGCTGAACGCGGTAACCGATAACCCGCTCCTGTTCCCGGAGGAGGATCTGGTTCTCTCGGGCGGCAACTTCCACGGCCAGCCGGTTGCGGTGGCGATGGACTTCCTGGCCGTGGCGCTGGCCGGTCTGGGCACGATGTGCGAGCGAAGGGTGGAACGGCTGCTGAACCCGGCGCTGAGCGGGTTGCCCGCGTTCCTTTCCACTGACGGCGGCCTTCGATCAGGGTTGATGCTGACCCAGTATACGGCCGCTGCGCTTGTCTCGGAGAACAAGGTGCTGGCCCACCCGGCCAGCGCCGACAGTATTCCGACCTCCGCGAATCAGGAAGACCACGTGAGCATGGGTGCCACCGCTGCACGCAAGGCGGCCACGGTGGTGGCCCATCTCGAGCAGGTTGTGGCGATCGAGCTGCTGTGCGCGGCCCAGGCCCTCGAGTTCCGCGGCGCCGCGGAGATGGGACTCGGTACCGCAGCCGGCCACGCCGTGTTGCGGGAGACCGTTCCTGCGCTCGACGACGACCGCGTGCTGGCCCCGGACATCGAGGCGGCCACGGTGCTCGTGCGCAGCGGGCGCCTGCTGGAGGCGGTCGAGCGCGCAGTCGGGGTGCTCAGGTGAAGCGGGTCATCCGCGCGCCTCGCGGCACCTCGCTCTCCTGCCGTGGGTGGCCACAGGAAGCGGCGCTGCGCATGCTGATGAACAACTTGGATCCCGAGGTGGCCGAGAAGCCGGACGACCTTATTGTATACGGCGGAACCGGGAAGGCCGCCCGGAGCTGGGCGGCGTTTGACGCGCTGACCTCTGCCCTGCGCGCGCTGGGCGACGACGAGACGCTACTGGTGCAGTCGGGCAAGCCCGTGGGCGCTTTTCGCACGCACGCATGGGCTCCACGCGTCGTAATCAGCAACGCCATGCTTGTGCCGGCATGGGCCACCTGGGAGCGGTTCTGGGAGTACGAAGCCCAGGGCTTGACGATGTACGGGCAGATGACCGCCGGCTCCTGGATCTACATAGGGACGCAAGGCATCCTGCAGGGTACCTACGAAACGTTCGCGGAGGTTGCGCGCCAGCATTTCGGCGGAACCCTGCGCGGCCGGTTGGTCCTGACCGCCGGGCTGGGGGGCATGGGCGGGGCTCAGCCGATGGCAGTCACCATGAACGAGGGTGTGGCGCTCGTAGTCGAGGCCGATCCGGCCCGTATTCACAGGCGCAAGTCGCAGGGTTGGGTGGACCGGGCAACGGACTCGCTGGATGAGGCGCTGCGCTGGTGCCGCGCTGCGAGGCATGCAGGGCAACCCCTGTCGGTGGCCCTGCTGGGCAATGCCAGTGAGATCTTGCCCGAGGTCCTCCGGCGGGGGGTGCCCGTGGATGTGGTGACAGACCAGACCTCGGCACACGACCCCCTGGAGGGGTACATCCCTTCTGGGGTCAGCGCCGAGGAGGCGCCAGGAGTGCGACGACAGGATCCCGCGGGCTACGTTGCACGGTCGCGGGCCTCGATGGCCTGCCACTGCGAGGCGATGGTGGGCCTGCTGCGGTCCGGCGCGGTGGTCTTCGACTACGGCAACAACCTCCGCGGCCAGGCGCGCGAGGGCGGTTTCGCGGACGCCTTCGCCTATCCGGGATTCGTGCAGGCCTATGTTCGGCCCCTGTTCTGCGAGGGAAAGGGGCCTTTCCGCTGGGTGGCGATCTCCGGTGAACCCGCGGACATCGCGGCCACCGATGCCGCGATTCTTGATCTGTTCCCCGACAATCAGGGACTCGCGCGATGGATCCGCCTTGCCGGAGATCGGGTACCATTCCAGGGCCTGCCGGCGCGGATCTGCTGGCTGGGATACGGAGAGCGTGCGCAGGCAGGCCTGGCGTTCAACGATCTGGTTCGTGCCGGCCAGGTGGCCGCCCCGATCGTCATCGGGCGCGATCACCTGGACGCGGGTTCGGTCGCCTCGCCGCTGCGCGAGACCGAGGGGATGCTGGACGGCTCAGACGCCATCGCCGACTGGCCGATCCTGAACGCGCTGGTAAACACCTGTGCGGGCGCGACATGGGTCTCAGTGCACCACGGCGGGGGCGTGGGCATCGGCTACTCGATCCACGCCGGACAGGTCAGCGTGGCCGACGGCACCGACCTGGCCGCGCAGAAGCTCGAGCGCGTGCTGACGACCGATCCGGGTACCGGAGTTCTGCGTCACGCCGACGCCGGCTACCCTGCGGCGCTGGAGGCGGCCGTTCGTTGGGGCCTGCGCCTGCCCGGCGCCTCCTAGCCCGCGGCAGGAGTCCCCCGACGGAGGGTGAATCTGCCAGAGACCGTCGTTCCGCCACGGAGGTCCAGATGCTTGCGCTGAACTTCTACTCGACCGTGTTCGCCGATGCCCTGCGCCACGGCGTGAAGACGGCGACGATCCGGCTGGGTGACAAGAGCGACAAGTACTGCGACGGCCAGGTCGTCTGGATCACGGTTGGCCGCAGGTTCGGCACCCGCCGAAAGATCTTCGCCGCCGTCATTGACCGGGTTGAACTGAAGCGACTCGCCGAGGTTACGCCGCGCGAGATCGAGCGTGACAACCCTCAACTGCGGCGGCATGAGGACCTTGTGGAGTTCCTCTCCAAGATCTACGGTCGTCCGGTGACGCTTGATGACGAGGTCACCGTGATCCACTTCTCGCGGGTGGAGGAGGGCGAGGGCCTCCCACCCATGGACGTCTAGCTCAGGACAAACCGGGCAGATACGCCATCCGTCAGAAACAAGGCAGCCCCAGCCCGCCAGAACTCCGTCCCGGCATCATGCGCACGCCGGCTGAGGACCACCACCACTACCGGATCGGTCAGATGCCGGCGCGCCACCTCGGCAGCCGCCTGAGGCGTCGTGGAGAGGTGCACAAATCTCCTCTCCCTGGGGCGCAGGCCGGTTTCGCGGATCGTGGCGGCATTGGCCGCCGAGGTGCCGAGGTACAACCACTCAGGGGGCAGCGCTGCCTCTCCGGGTTGCTCGACCGAGACTGTGTGGCCATATCGAGCGCGGATCCGGCCATCGCTCAGCTCGTACCGCCTGGGATCGGCCACCGCCAGTGCCACAAGGTCATCTGCGCACAGGGACTCCCATCCCGGCTGCGTGCTCAGCGCCTCGGCCAGCGCCTCTATCTGGACGAAGCCTCCGCTGTCCAGCGCGATTCCAACCTCGTCGGGACGGTGACGCAGCACGAGGGCAGCCAGCCGGCTGAGCCGTGCCAGCTTCTGGTGGCGGCTGTTGTGTCGTTCGTGACCAGGGGACGGCATCGTGGCTTACCTACTAGTTGGCCGTCGGGTCTAGGAGAACCTGCCGGCACGACGAAGCATTTCACGATATGACGCCAGGAGGTGCATTCGTGGCCGGGCGGCTGGTCGAGTGTGTGCCAAACATCAGCGAGGGGCGGCGGGGTGACGTCATTGACGCGGTGGTCGACGCGGTGCGCCGCACTCCGGGGGTGAGGGTTCTCAACGTTCAGTCGGACGAGAGCCACAACCGGACCGTGATCACCTTTGTGGGGGAAGGTGAGGCGGTGGCCCGGGCGGCCCTGGCCCTGGTCGAGAAGGCGGTGGAGCTGATTGACCTGCGCCAGCACCACGGTGAGCACCCGCGTCTGGGCGCAGTTGACGTGATCCCGTTCGTGCCTCTGGGCGAAACCGCGATCGAGGAATGCGTCGGCCTGGCACGGTGGCTCGGCGAGCAGATCTGGGCAACCCTGCGGCTTCCGGTCTACCTGTATGCCGCCGCGGCGACCGCGGCGCACCGGGTCCGCCTGCCCGATATTCGCAAGGGCGAGTTCGAGGGACTGGCGGAGAAGATGCTCCGGGACGGTTGGGCGCCGGACATCGGTGATCCCCGTCCGCACCCAAGCGCCGGCGCGGTCGTCGTGGGCGCCCGATTCCCGCTCATCGCGTACAACATCAACCTCCGCACCACCGACGTGGAGATCGCGCGAGCAGTGGCGCGCGCTGTGCGCGGGTCCAGCGGCGGGCTGGCCAACGTCCAGGCCCTGGGTGTCGTCGCGGCGTCCGGTCTGGCGCAGGTAACGATCAATATCCTGGACGCGTCCAAGACGCCGATGGCCAGGATCTTCGACCTCGTGCGCGTTGAAGCGGAGAGGTACGGCGTTGAGATTGCCGAGAGCGAGGTCGTGGGGCTCGTACCGCTGGACGCAGTTGTGGACGCGGCCCGAGCCCACCTCCGCATGCACAGCTTCGATCGCGGGCAGATTCTAGAGGTGCGCCTGCTGGAGTAGACGGTCTGATGCTCTCCGCCGACCTCATTGTCGAGCATGCCTCGGAACTGATCACGCTCGCGGGTCACCAGGACGGTCCGCGCACCGGCGGGGCGCTGCTGGACCTCGGCCTGATCGCGGACGGAGCAGTGGCCGCATCCGAGAGCCGAATCGTGGCGGTCGGCCCCACGCCGCAGGTGCGCGACCTAATCCGGCTCGAACCCGCATCCACCGTCGTGGACGCACGGGGGTGCGTGGTGCTCCCGGGATTCGTGGATCCACACACGCACCTGGTCTTTGCCGGAGACCGCACGGACGAGTTCGAGATGCGGCTGCGCGGGGCGACCTATCAGGAGATCGCCGCTGCCGGAGGCGGTATCCTGCGTACGGTCGAGGCGACGAGGAGCGCCGACGAGGAGACACTGGTGCGGCTCGGCAAGGCGCGACTGGATCGGATGCTGCTGTGCGGCACGACCACCGCCGAGGTCAAGAGCGGGTACGGGCTGTCGGTGAGGGATGAGGTCAGGCAGCTGCGCGCGATCCGGCGGCTCTCCCAGATGCACCAGGTGGGCCTGATCCCCACGGTTCTGGCGGCCCACGCCGTGCCCGAGGAGTTCCGCGGAAATCCCGACGGGTACGTCGCCGAGATCATCGGGCAGATCCTGCCGGCGGCCGCGAAGGAGGGCCTGGCGGAGTTCTGCGACGTGTTCTGCGACGAGGGCGCGTTCACGCCCGACCAGGCGCGGGCCGTCTTGAGAGCAGGCGTCGAGATGGGGCTGGCTCCCAAGATCCACGCGGACGAGCTCTCCGACCAGGGCGGCGCAGCCCTGGCGGCAGAGGTCGGAGCGATATCGGCGGACCACCTGCTCTATTCCTCTGAGGCCGGCCTTGCGGCGATGGCCCGCAGAGGCACGGTGGCCGTCCTGCTGCCGACCACCGCGTTCTTCCTGGGGCTGCCCTACGCCGATGCCCGCAGGATGATCGAGATGGGTGTGCCCGTGGCCCTGGCGAGCGACTTCAACCCGGGTTCGTCGCCCACATGGGCGATGCCCGCGGTGATCTCCCTGGCCTGCGTCGGCATGAAGATGCTTCCCGCCGAGGCGGTTGCGGCGGCCACGATCAACGCGGCCTGGGCCGTTGGCAGGGCGCGCGACGTCGGCAGCCTGGAGCCCGGCAAGTCGGCGGATGTGCTCGTGCTGGAGGTTCCCGACTATCGGGAGCTGGCCATGCACATCGGTGCGCCGATCGTGCGCACGGTGATCAAGCGCGGCCGCGTGGCGATCCAGTGACCATCCGCACCAGCCAGCCGAGGGCCCGGCAGCACACCCTGCTTCCCCCTGAACCGCGCGGATGGATGATCGCCGTGGAAGGGCCCATCGGGGTGGGCAAGACCACGCTGGCACGGCGCCTGGCAGAGCGCATGGGCGCGGAGTTGCTCCTGGAGGTCGTGGAGGAGAACCCCTTTCTGCACGGCTTCTACCAGGACATCCGCGGCCGGGCGTTCCCGACCCAGCTGTTCTTTCTTCTGAGCCGCCACCGTCAGCAGCGGTCCGCGCTGGGCCGGCTCGCCGCCGGAGGGCTGGTGGTTTCCGACTACATGTTTGCCAAGGACCGGCTGTTCGCCTCGCTGACCCTCGATGCCCCCGAGCTCGCGCTCTACGAGACCGTGTACGAGCTCATCGCCCCGCAGGTGCCGGAGCCCGACGTGGTGGTCTACCTGAGGGCCACGCAGGACACGCTCCTTCGGCGCATCGCCGCTCGTGGACGGCCCTTCGAGCGCGCCCTCGGCCCGGCGTACCTGGCACGCCTGGCCGAGGCGTACGATGCATACTTCGAGCGGTTCGACGGGGCGCCGGTGATAACGGTGGACACCGATGCCCTGGATCTGCTGCACGAGACCGGGCTGGCGCGGGTCGTGGGCGCCGTCGCCGAGGTGCGAGCATGAAGTGGTTTGTGGCGATGAGCGGCAACATCGGCTCTGGTAAGTCCACCCTGACCACGCTGCTGTGCCAGCGGCTGGGATGGCAGCCCTACTACGAGGTCGTGGACGAGAACCCGTATCTTCCGGACTTCTACGCCGACATGGCCCGGTGGAGCTTCCACCTCCAAGTGTTCTTCCTTTCGCGCAGGTTCCGGCACCACCAGGAGATCCTGCAGGCAGGGCACGCCGTGATCCAGGACCGCACGATCTACGAGGATGTGGAGATCTTCGCACGCAACCTGTACCTGCAGGGACTGATGGACGAGCGCGATTTTCGGGCCTACCACGACCTGTTCCAGACAATGGTTGGGTTCCTTCGGCCTCCCGACCTGGTGATCTACCTGCGAGCGCCGGTGGAAGTGCTGCTGGAACGGATCAGGGCCCGCTCGCGCGACTTCGAGCGGAAGATCCCGGCCGACTACCTGGCCCAACTCAACGAGCGCTACGAGGAGTGGGTCGCGCGCTTCACCCTGTGTCCGGTGTTGGAGGTGGACGCCGCCGCGCTCGCCCTTGACGACATTGACGGACTGATCGTCCAGATGCAGCAGCGCCTCTCGTCTCTCTTCCCCCTGGGCGATGCGCGGCCGTGACCGTCTCGGCTGAGTCAGTACCGGCCGGCCACCTGGGACGGCCTTTCATTTGGGTAGGCGAACTGGGGTCCACCAACGATCTGGCACGGCTGCTGGCGGGTGCCGGGTGTCCAGAGGGCGCCGTCGTCGTGGCGGATCGGCAGACACGCGGGCGCGGGCGCCAGGGGCGGGCGTGGGCATCGCCGGCGGGTGGTCTGTGGTGTTCAATACTACTGTACCCCTCTGTGGATTCGCCACGGGGCCTCCTGAGCATGGCCGTGGCCGTGGCGGTTGCCCAGACGGTCGAGCAGTTCGTCCCGGGGCCGGCAGGGATACGGTGGCCCAACGACATCGTGATCGCAGGCAGGAAGGTGGCTGGGATCCTGCTCGAGGCCGCAGGCGCGGCTGTGGTGGCCGGAATTGGGATAAACGTGGGCATCGAATTGCAGGCGATGCCTCCTGAGGTGGCCGCAATCGCCGGGTCGCTCCACCTGATCGCCGGCCACCCTATCGAGAGGCGTGCCGTGCTCGATGCACTGCTCGCCCGCCTGGCAGACTGCTACTCTGCATGGGCCGCCGGCGGGGACGCCGTGAGCGACGCCTGGGGCTCCCGCGACCTGCTGCGTGGGAAGCCCATTGCCGTGCTGCAGTCGGGTCAGGGGATCGAGGGCGTCGCGGAAGGGATAGACCGTGAGGGTGCCCTCAGGATCCGCACGGCCTCCGGAGCCGTCCGGCCAATGGTGGCCGGCGACGTGATTCAGGTCCTGGGGCCGGAGGATCCGTCAGGGTGACAGGAAACGCGGTCTCCGCGTCAAAATACCCCTACTCATGAAGTCCGAACGACACGTGGTCAGCGTCAGTCTCGGTTCCAGCAGCGGGGATCATCGGGTCGAGACCGTGCTCCTGGGCCATCCGTTCATCATCGAACGGATAGGCACCGGCGGCGACTACCGGCTGTTCTGCCAGAAGATACGCGAACTGGACGGCAAGGTGGACGCCATCGGCATCGGCGGTATCAACCTGACGCTCGTGGCGGGTCGCCGCAAGTACTACATCCGCGATGCCGTACGCGCGGTCGAGGGGATGCGCACGCCGGTCGTGGACGGGGGAGGCATCAAGAACAGCTGGGAGCGCCACCTGATCCAGCACATCCTTCCCGAGGAGGTAGGGCTGACGCTGCGGGGCAGGCGAGTGCTTCTGGTGGCATCGGTGGACAGGTACGGCATGGCAGAGGCGCTTGTGGAGGTTGGAGCGGACGTGGTCTTTGGTGATCTGATGTTTGGATTGGGCGTTCCCATCGGCCTGCGCGGGCTCGCCACGATCAGGGTGCTGGCAGCGATCTTGCTACCCGTGCTGACCCGAGGGCCGTTCACGTGGCTCTACCCGACGGGCAAGAAGCAGGACCAGGTGACACCGAAGTTCGGGCGGGCCTATCGGTGGGCCGAGGTGATCGCCGGAGATTCGCATCTTATCCAGCGGTTCATGCCTGACGACCTGACCGGGAAGACCATCATCACCAACACCATCACCGCTGCCGGAGTGGAGGCATTTCGGAGCAGGCGCGCCGCGCTGCTGGTTACCACGACGCCCGAGATGGAAGGACGTTCCTTCGCCACCAACGTCCTGGAGGCGATCGTGGTCGCGCTTTCGGGCCTGCGCCCAGAACAGCTCGGCCCTGCAGACTACCTCGATTGGATCCGGCGTGCAGGGCTCAGGCCCCGCGTCGAGCGGCTGGCCTGAGGCCCCTGGGCGCGGAACATGGCCCGCGAGACCCGACGCTTCGCCTTCGTGGTTCACCCCCTGGTGGCGAGGGACTTCGTTCGGAAGTACCCGATTGCCCGCCTGGTGCCCGATTCGGTGCTAGAGCGGATCGGCGGATGGATGAAGCCGCTGGTCGCATCGCACATCACCGGCGTTCGCTCGGCCACCGGCGTGGAGGCAGAAGGATGGTTCATCGGCCTTCCGATGACCTCGTCGCTGCTCCTGCGTTCGGATCCCGAGGCCGTCTACCGCAAACTCGTGGCCTGCGGGCACCTGGCCGAGTCGCTGGGCGCGGGCATCATGGGCCTGGGAGCATATACTAAGGTCATCGGAGACCGCGGGGTGACGGTGGCCGAGCGGCTGGGCCTGCCGGTGACCACGGGCAACAGCTACACGGCGGCCACCGCGGTGGAGAGCTCGCTGCTGGCCGCGGAGGAGATGGGGAAGGCGCCGCGGGCGGCGCACGCCGTGGTGGTCGGCGCCACCGGCTCGATTGGAGCGGTGTGCAGCCGTATACTGGCCAGGCACGTGGGTTCCCTGTTGCTGGTGGCCCGCAACTTCGACCTGCTCAACGGGCTGGCGGAGCGCATTCGTGCCGAATCCGGGACGGACGTTGGGGTTACCTCGGACGTCCATGCCGCGGTGCGGCAGGCCGATCTGCTCCTGGCGGTGTCCGCTTCGCCCGAGGTCCTGATCGAGCCCGAGGACCTTCGCCCGGGGGCAGTCGTGTGCGACGTGGCACGTCCCAGGAACGTCTCGCGGAAGGTCTGCGAGCGGCGTGACGACGTGCTCGTCTTCGACGGAGGGGTGATAAAGATCCCGGGCGAGCCCGATTTCGGCATTGACTTCGGGTTCCCGCCGGGGCTCGGCGAGGCGTGCATGGCCGAGACGATGGTGCTGGCCCTGGAAGGCAGGCTTGAGGACTACACGCTGGGCCGTGACCTTTCCTGCGAGCAGGTGGATGAGATCGCGGAGATGGCGCGCAGGCACGGGTTCTCGATAGCGGGGTTCAGGCGGTTTGAGCGGGCGATCTCGCCGGAGGAGATCGCATCCATCAGGGATGCGGTGGCAAGACGCGCTGCGCCCGCTTGACCGGATGTCCCCGTGGGGGTATGCTTGTATGTAGCAACCTCCGACCGCCGGGCAGCCGCCCGGCGGTTCGTGTCCGTTGTGGCAACAGATCGCTTAGGTGACGCAAGATGAAGAACAACAGAAACGCCCGACCCAACAACGCTGAGAAGGAAACCATCCTCACGGCCGCCGGGCTCCGCAGGGTCGAGGAAGAGCTCGAACAGTTGAGGGGATCTCGTCGCAAGGAGATCGCGGAACGCATCAAGATGGCAAAAGAGTTCGGCGATCTCTCGGAAAACGCGGAGTACGACGACGCCAAGAACGAGCAGGCCTTCGTCGAGGGCCGCATCCTCCAGCTCGAGCACATGGTCCGCAGCGCGCGTGTGATTGACAGCAGCGCAGCGGCCGGCGACGCGGTGTCGGTGGGTGCCACGGTGCGTCTCAAGGACCTTGCCACGGGGGCCGAGCTGAGGTATACGATCGTGGGTTCCCCGGAGGCCGACCCCCTGCTTGACCTCATCAGCAACGAATCGCCGGTGGGTGAAGCGCTCATCGGGCGCAAGAAGGGCGAAACCGTGCAGATCCGGGTCCCTGCCGGGGAGATCAGGTACAAGATCCTCGAAATCGTCCAGTAGCCGGGCTGGCGGGAGGCGGTCATACCCCCCTGACGGGGAATACGCCCTGCCCCGGCGCCGTAGTCTCAGGTGAGGGTCCGGATGTCCTGCGGACGGCTGGGGGGCGGTCGGGCAGGATAGAGACCCGGCCGGACAGAAGACTTGGAGGACAGCATGCGGGATTCCTCTCACCCTCCAAAGAGAGGGGAGTTCGGTGGCAATGTTTGAACGGTTCACGGAGCGCGCTCGCCGCGTAATCATCCTCGCCCAGGAAGAGGCCAAGCGCCTCAACCACAGCGCCGTGGGGACCGAGCACATCTTGCTGGGCATTATCCGAGAAGGTGAAGGAGTGGCCAGCAAGGTCCTGGAGAGTCTGAACATCAGCCCTGAGAGGGTGCGCTCTGAGGTCGAGGGAGCCATCGGGCGTGGGGAGCGCTCGCCACACGAGGAGGTCGCCTTCACGCCGCGGGCCAAGAAGGTGCTTGAGCTGGCGCTGGACGAGGCCAGGCGCCTCGGACACAACTACATTGGCACCGAGCATCTCCTGCTGGGTCTGATCCGTGAAGGAGAAGGCGTGGCCGCCCGCGTGCTCGAGGCGATGGGCGCTGATCTGGACCGCGTCCGCGCGCAGGTGGTCTATCTCCTGGGCGAGGAGGGTACAACCTCGTACGCCAAGCAGGCGAGCAAGACGCCCACGCTGGACGAGTTCGGCCGCGACCTGACCAAGCTTGCCCGGGATGGCAAGCTCGACCCGGTAATCGGGCGCCAGCGCGAGATCGAGCGCGTCATTCAGGTGCTCTCCCGCCGTACGAAGAACAATCCCGCGCTCATTGGGGAACCCGGTGTTGGCAAGACCGCCATCACCGAAGGGCTGGCCCAACGGATCGTGAGCGGCGACGTTCCGGACGTGTTGCGCGGGAAGCGCACCGTGCAACTTGATCTGGCCGCGCTGGTCGCGGGCACCAAGTACCGTGGCGAGTTCGAAGAGCGCATGAAGAAGGTCATGGAGGAAATCCGCAAGGCAGCGGGCGAGGTGGTGCTGTTCGTTGACGAGCTGCACACCCTGGTGGGCGCCGGCGCCGCCGAGGGCGCCATTGACGCCAGCAACATCCTCAAGCCGGCGCTTGCCCGCGGGGAGCTGCAGTGCATAGGTGCCACGACGCTCGACGAGTACAGGAAGTACGTCGAGCGTGACGCGGGGTTGGAGCGCCGCTTTCAGCCGATCCTTGTATCCGAGCCAGACGTGGAGCAGACCAAGGAGATCCTCCGCGGCCTGCGCGAGCGGTATGAGGCGCACCACGGGGTCAGGATCAGCGACGAGGCCCTCGTGGCCGCGGCCACTCTTGCCGAGAAGTACATCTCGGACAGGTTCCTCCCGGACAAGGCGATTGACCTGATGGACGAGGCCGCGTCCAAGGTCCGCCTGCAGGCCTCGTTTCTGCCCCAGGAAGTGCGCCAGGCGATGGAGCGCGTGGAGCGGGCCAAGCGCGAGAAGGAAGAGGCCAGCAAGGCGGAGGATTTCGAGCGCGCCGCGCAACTGCGCGACCGCGAGCGGGTGCTGCGACAGAAGCTGGACGAGATGGAAGGATCAATCAGTCGGGATAAGCGCAGGTCGGATCTCAACGTCGTGAGCGGCGATGATGTGGCCGATGTTGTGAGCTCCTGGACCGGCATCCCGGTCACGCGCCTGGTCGAAGAGGAATCGCACAAGCTATTGCGCATGGAGGAGTCGTTGCACGAGCGGATCGTGGGCCAGGAAGACGCGGTGCGGGCCGTGAGCAAGGCGGTGCGGCGGGCGCGGGCCGGCCTGAAGGACCCCCGCCGGCCCATCGGTTCGTTTATCTTCCTGGGACCCACCGGGGTGGGCAAGACCGAGCTTGCCCGGGCGCTGGCCGAGTTCCTGTTCGGAGACGAGGGTGCGCTCATCCGCATAGACATGTCGGAATACAGCGAGCGGCACACGGTCAGCCGGCTGGTCGGTTCGCCACCCGGCTATGTTGGCTACGACGAGGGTGGCCAGCTCACCGAGGCGGTACGCCGCCGGCCCTTCGCGGTGGTGCTCTTCGACGAAATCGAGAAGGCCCATCCCGAGATCTTCAACGTGCTGCTCCAGATCCTTGATGACGGTCGCCTGACCGATGCCCAGGGTCGCACCGTGGACTTCAAGAACGCGGTCATCATCATGACAAGCAATGTGGGCGCCCCGCAGCTCAACAAGGAGATCGGGATCGGATTTCGGACCTCGGGATACGACGACACGGTGGACCGCGAGCGCGTCTACCAGCGCATGCGCGATCACGTGATGGAGGAGCTGCGCCGGACGTTCCGGCCCGAGTTCCTCAACCGTCTGGACGAGATGATCGTGTTTAGGCCCCTGACCAGCGAACAGATACTGGAGATAGTTGGGATCCTAGTGGAGCGGGTACGGCGCGAGCTGCGCAGCCAGAAGATGGACATGGAGCTGACCCCCGCGGCCCGGGAGGTCCTCGCGCGGGAAGGATTCGACCCGACCTTCGGGGCCAGGCCGCTGCGCCGCGCCATCCAGCGCCTCGTGGAGGATCCCCTCAGCGATGAACTCCTTCGCGGCCAGTTCACCAGCGGCGACATGCTGGTTGTGGACGCAAGGGAGGGACAGATCGTCTTCGAGCGCAAGCGGGAGCCTGCGCTCGCCGAGTAGCCCTGTCGGACCGCACGCGCATCCGGTACGTCTGCCAGAGCTGCGGGCACTCCGCGGCGAAGTGGTTGGGCCGGTGCCCGGCGTGTGGGGAGTGGAACTCCCTTTCGGAAGAGATAGAGCACTCCCTGGCCGCGCCCGCCAGCCACGCTCCGGCCGCAGAGCCCGTCTCCCTCGCAGAGGTGATCGTGTCGGCCGAGACTCGCCAGCAGACCGGATCCGAGGAGTTCGACCGGGTTCTGGGTGGTGGCGCGGTAGCCGGCTCCGTCGTGCTCGTCGGCGGGGATCCCGGTATAGGAAAGTCAACGCTGTTGCTCCAGACCGCCGAGAGGGCGGCGCGTGCCGGCGGAGCGGTCCTCTATGTCAGTGCCGAGGAGTCGGTGCCCCAGATCAAGCTCCGCGCGGAGCGCCTGGGAGCCGCTTCTCCGCGCCTCTACCTGCTCGCGGAAGTTGACCTGGAGGCGATCCTTCAAGCAGCCGGACGGCTCCGGCCGGCGATGCTGATCGTGGATTCCATCCAGACCGTCCACCGCTCCGACGTATCCTCCACGGCCGGAAGCGTTGCGCAGGTTCGAGAGTGTACGGCCGCGCTCGTCAGGCTGGCCAAAGATCAGGGAGTTGCCACGTTCATCGTGGGCCATGTCACTAAGGAAGGCGCACTCGCCGGGCCGCGGGTCCTGGAGCACCTGGTTGACACGGTGCTGGCCTTTGAGGGAGACCGGCACCACGCCTACCGGATCCTCCGCGCCACCAAGAACCGGTTTGGCTCTACCAACGAGATAGGCGTCTTTGAGATGGCCGGGGGAGGACTCGTCGAGGTTCCGAATCCATCGGCCGCGTTCCTCTCCGAGCGCCCGGAGGCAGCGCCCGGCTCGGCGGTGGTGTGCGCGATCGAGGGGACCCGGTCCCTGCTCGTTGAGGTGCAGGCCCTAACAATCCCCACCTCGTTTGGCATGCCCAGGCGAACCGCGGCAGGTGTTGACTACAACCGGCTCCTGGTACTCCTCGCGGTGCTCGAGCGCCGCGGCGGCCTGCAGCTCTCCGGGCAGGACGTGTACGCGAGCGTTGCCGGAGGCATCTCGGTGGACGAGCCGGCCGCGGACCTCGGCATCGCGGCGGCGGTGGCCAGCAGCCTGCGCAACCGTCCGGTGGATCCCAGGACCGTGGTCGTGGGCGAGGTGGGTCTTGCGGGAGAGGTACGCGCAGTGCCGCAGGTGGAAAAGCGGCTCGCAGAAGCCGCCCGGCTAGGGTTCGCCCGGGCCGTCGTGCCGCGGGCAGAGTCCCTCAAGGGGCCGGCCGGCCTGGAACTAGTACGCGTGGGCGATCTGACCGAGGCGCTTCGGGCGGTGCTCTAGGCGCTCAGGTCAGGCGGAAGACCCCCAGCGAGACGGCCCGGCCGTGCTCCTTCCGGAGGATCTCGCCGAAGTCCAGGTCGAGCAGGTTGCAGGTCGCAGCCAGGTAGAACAGCGCCATTCCGATCTCGGTCTCGAGGACCTCCCGGCACCGCTCGCACATGGCTCCATCCAGGTGGGTCTGCATGGCATTGCGCAGCTCCGCCATGCTCACATCCGATGGAAAGCACTGCCGGCCGGCCTGAATCCTGATGCAGCCGCAGTTCGTGACAGACTTGGCAACCGCGCGGTTGACGCGGGCAACCGCTTCGGCGAGCTTGCTCTGGACATCCAGGATGCTGCGGTGGCGGATCAAGTACTCGGCGACGGCGCTCTGGAAGGTGCCTTCGCTGATCTTTGCCATCCGCGCCACCTCGAGGCAGTCAGACCTGCGGTGCAGAACACGCGTCTATGATTATAGTGATCGGCCGTCGCCACTGTCAATTTGCGCGCGGCGGCTCGGCTTCTCGTGGCGCAACCGCGTGTGGTATACTCGGGCGCGTAGGCCGATCGCACCGGCTCCTACGGGCAGTGTGTCCTCATCATGCGCGATCCGTTTGTCCGCGTTGCCGGAGTTCTCGTCGGCGGCATTGCCGGCTACCAGGCGGTGATCCTCGCATATGCGTGGGTTCCGGCCGCCTTGAGCCTGGGATTCGTGGACGAGGCGGCCGGCGTGGTTCTCGGCGGGCTCGTCGGCTTCCTGCTTGGACCTCCTGTGGCCAGGGTGTTCGTCAACGCGATGGAGTGGGTCCTGGGCGGTCTATCGCACCTCTCCCTCCACGACCTGCTCCTGGCGGCGTTCGGCCTGACCTCGGGCCTGGTTCTGGCGTTCTTCGTCGGGTACCTGCTGGAGGGAGTGCCACTCATCGGGCCCTACGTCCGGCTGGTGGCGGGCATCGTCCTTGGCTATCTCGGCCTGCACGTGGCACTACGGCGGCGGGACGAGGTTTCCGGTGCGCTGTTGCCGCAGGGCCGCATGCCGGCCGGAGGCCGCCCCGGTCCGCAGGCGACTCCCAAGATCCTCGACACCAGCGTCATCATAGACGGCCGCATCGCGGAGATATGCACAAGCGGGTTCTTGGAAGGCCCGCTATTCGTGCCCCGCTCGGTGCTCGCGGAGTTGCAACGTATCGCGGACTCGCCGGATGCGCTTCGGCGCAACCGGGGCAGGAGAGGCCTGGACATCCTCAACCGACTCCGCCGCGAGATGGCAACCGTGCAGATCTTGGACGAGGAGGCACCTCCTGGACAGGACGTGGATGCGCGGCTGGTGACGCTGGCCAAGATGCACCACGCCGCGATCGTGACCACCGATTTCAACCTGGGCAAGGTTGCTGAACTGGAGGGCGTGCGCGTTCTCAACGTGAACCAGATGGCCCAGGCGCTACGGCCACCGGTGCTGCCGGGCGAAGAGCTCTCGGTGCATGTCGTCCGCGACGGGAAGGAGGCCGGGCAGGGTGTGGCCTACATGGAGGACGGGACGATGGTCGTTGTCGAGGGTGGCCGGCGCTACATCGGCGAGACCTTCGACGTCGTCGTAACCAGCGCGCTTCAGACCTCTGCCGGACGTATGGTATTCGCGCGTCCCAAGATGGGCGACCCTGCCGGACGGCCTGACCCGGAGCGAGGGTGAAGTGAAGACCGGCCTGACCGGCGCGGTGATCGTTGCCGCCGGCAGTGGTACACGGCTTCCAGGACCTGCGCCCAAACCGCTGCTGCGGCTGGGGTCCACCACGATCCTGGAGCGGACGCTTCAGCCCTTCGAGCAGTGTCACTCGGTTGACCGGATCGTCGTCGTGGTGGGCGCCGACCACGTGGCTTCGCTGTCAGACCGATTGGCAGGCAAGGTGGCGGCGGTTGTCGGTGGCGCCCCCGACCGCCGGGGATCCGTGGCAGCCGGGCTTGACGCGCTTCCCCAGGCACAGTGGCTCGTCATCCACGACGGGGTCCGTCCCTTCGTGACCCCGGCCTTGATCGAGCGCGTGCTGGAGGCGGCCATGCGATGGGGCGCAGCCACCGCCGGGATTCCGGTTGTTGACACACTGAAGGAAGTGGACCAGAACCTGGTCCTTAGGACCCTCGACCGGGCCGGACTCTTCGCCGTGCAGACGCCGCAGGCGTTTGCCGCTGGCCTGTTGCGCGAGGCGCACCTCCGCGTGCCCCAGACCGCGCCGGCCACGGACGACGCAGGGCTCGTCGAAGCCCTCGGGGCGCCGGTGGCCGTGGTCACGGGTGATCCTGCCAACTTCAAGATCACCACCGGGGCCGACCTTGAGTTGGCGCGCCTGAGGGTCGCCGAAAGAAGCGGGCCGGGATTGCGCGTGGGCACCGGATGTGATCTCCACCGGCTGGCACCCGATCGGGCACTGGTGCTGGGCGGTGTTCGCATCCCCCATGCGCGCGGCCTTGCCGGGCATTCCGACGCCGACGTCCTGACCCACGCCGTTATGGACGCGCTTCTTGGGGCTGCGGGCGAGAGCGACATCGGCCACCATTTCCCGCCCGCGGATCCCGCGCTTCGAGGCGCGGACAGCATTGGGCTGGCAGCGTCGGTTTCGGGCATGCTACGCGCGGCGGGATGGACAATCGTGAACGTGGACGCCGTGGTGCTGGCCGAGGCGCCCATGCTGGCGCCGCACATCGAGGCGATGCGGGCGAGACTGGCCGGGGCGCTGGGAATCGGGGCGGACCAGATAGGGATCAAGGCCACCACCGCAGAAGGCATGGGACCTGTAGGCCGCGGTGAAGGGATAGAAGCCCGCGCCGTGGCACTGCTGCGGAAGGCGGAATAGAATGGCCCGCCGCCCCAAGCCAGGGGGCGTTTCACCGCCGGAGATGCTGTTCGTCGAGCGCGCCGCGGTCGCCGAGCCGATCACCGTAGAGGTTGAAAGGCCCCTTGCATTTCGCCCCCGCCTTGTGGGGTTCTGGCGAGGCAACGTGTTTCACCTCATCGCACGGGTGGTCGCCACGCGCCGCGAGTACGATGCCACCTACCACCGGGTGCTGACCGACCGGGGCGCCTTCGACCTGCGTTCCTTCCGGCGGGCCGACGCGGTGACACTGCGTTCCCGCTGCTGCTGGGAGGTCTGCGCCGAACTCGACGCCATCCCCATCGCCCGGCTGCCGTAGCCGGCACCTCCCCTTGTGGCTCCTTCAACGCTCCGATAGACTTGACAGTCGAGGTGGCGCTATGGGCCTGGAGATACACAACTCGCTGAGCCGACAGAAGGAGCCGTTTCGCACGCTGGTCCCGGGCGCTGTCAGCATGTACGTCTGCGGGCCGAACCTGTACGGACCGGCGCACGTGGGCCACGCGCTCTCGTACATCTTCTTCGATGTCGTGAGGCGCTACCTTGAGTACAAGGGGCTCGAGGTCCGCCACGTTCAGAACTTCACCGACATCGAAGATCGCATAGTGGCGCGCGCGCAAGAGGAAGGCAGGAGCATCTTCGCGATTGCCCAGGAGTACATCGAACGGTTCCTCCAGGAGATGGACGCCCTACGCGTGCAGCGGGCCCATCACTACCCGCGGGCGACCGAGGTCATCCCAAAGATGATCGAGATCATCGAAGGGCTGATCACAGGCGGGCATGCCTACACGGTGGACGGGGACGTGTACTTCCGCGTCACTTCCTTTCCCAGGTACGGTCTTCTGTCCGGCCGGTCGCTGGAGCAGATGCAGGCCGGCGCCCGCATCGAGGTGGACGAGCGCAAGGAGCACCCCATGGACTTCGCGCTCTGGAAGGCGTCCAGGCCAGGAGAACCGTCATGGGAGAGCCCCTGGGGTCAGGGACGGCCCGGCTGGCACATCGAGTGCTCGGCCATGTCCATGCAGTTCCTGGGGGAGCAGATTGACCTGCACGGTGGCGGGGACGACGTTCGCTTCCCGCATCACGAGAACGAGATTGCACAGTCCGAGGCCTACACGGGCCGGGCGCCCTTCGCGCGATTCTGGGTGCACAACGCGTTGATGAAGCCGCCGGTTGGGGATGAGATGCACCGGCATCTTGGCAACTTCGTGGCGATTCGGGACGCCCTGGCGCGGTATGAGCCGGACGCGATTCGCCTGTTCGTCCTCTCGGCGCACTACCGGACCCCATCACGCTGGACCGACGAAGCAGTGGACGCCGCCGGAAGAGGCCTCGAGCGGCTGCGGGCTGCTCTCGCCAACGCCGACACCGTGCTGGGAGGGCATCCGGTACCGTCTCCTGATGGGCCCATGGCCCAGCGGGCCTCGGAGATCCGGACCGCGTTCGAGCGTGCGATGGACGACGACTTCGGCACTCCCCAGGCGATCGCGGTTCTGTTCGACCTGGCGGCTGAGATCAACCGCGCCGCCGGCGCAGCCATGGCCGGGAACCCTGGGGCATCCGGCGGGATGGCCCAGGCCGCCTCAGCCCTGCGCACCCTTGCCGGCGTCTTGGGACTGCGCGTGGTTCCGGATGCGATTCCTCCTGAGGCAGCGGCGGCGGTATTCCAGATCCTGGATGAGATGCGGGCCGCGGATCCCGCCCTGTTTCCAGGAGAGGGAAGCACGCCGGGCGCCGAGGAGGCGGTGGCGTTGCTGCTCTCGGGCCGCAGCCGAGCCCGCGAGGCGAGGCGGTTTGCCCTGGCCGATCTGGTGAGGGCCCGCCTGGGCGAGGCCGGGATCGCCGTCGAAGATCTGCCAGGAGGCAGCCGTTGGCGCCTGGTGTCGCGCCGCGACGCGCGCGCCTGACATCGGCCGAGGCGCAGATCGAAGGCAGGCACCCGGTCCTGGAGGCGCTGCGCGCCGGCAGGCCGCTCCGGAAGCTGCTGGTGGCCAGGGGCAGCACCACGGACAGGGCGATGCGCCACCTGATCGGAGAGGCACGGGCCCGGGGCGTGCCTGTCCAGGAAGTGGACCCGGCGATCCTGCTCCAGCAGGCACAGACGCGCTCGCCCCAGGGCGTGATCGCCTACGCGGCCGCGCACAGGACGTTCGAGATCCCAGACATCCTGGGGCGTGCCCGCGCAAGGTCCGAGCCGCCATTCCTCTTGTTGCTTGACGGGGTTCAGGATCCCGGCAATCTGGGCGCCATCATCCGGTCTGCTGACGCCGCCGGTGTTCACGGTGTTGTGATTCCGCGGCACCGGGCGGTCGGACTGACGCCAACGGTCGCGGCGTCCTCGGCAGGAGCGGTCGAGCACGTTCCCGTGGCCGTGGTGCCCAACCTTGGGTCGGCGATTGAGTACCTGAAGCAAGAGGGCATCTGGGTGACCGGGGCCGATCCCACTGCCCGCGATCCCGTCTATGCCGTTGAGTTGATCCCGCCGCTGGCGCTCGTTCTGGGCGGCGAGGGGCGCGGTCTGTCGCGGCTGGTGCGCGACCGTTGCGACCGGCTGGTCCGCATTCCCATGCACGGCGCGACATCTTCGCTCAACGTGTCGGTGGCCGCCGGCGTTCTCCTGTTTGAGGCCAGACGCCAGATGGCCGCGCGCGCCAGGGGGAACGGGTGAGCCGCCGGCTGATAGTCCTGGGGACCGGCCTGCTCGTGGCGATAGCCGCCGGCACAGCTGCCTGGGTCGCGCTGGCCGACCTGTACTACTCCGGCCGGCCACTGCCCGGCGTGACCATCGCAGGCCATCCAGTGCGGGGCATGAGCCCGGAGGACCTGGCCGCGCGCGTGCAGGCTCTGGCCAGGCCGGCCTTGATGCGGCAGGTCAGGGTGCGCGCCGCAACGGCCGAGGCCACGCTCGCGGCTGGCGCGCTGGGACTGGGGCCTGCCGTGGACCAGACGGTGGCCACCGTCCTGGCCGTTGGACGCACCGGCACCCTGCTCCAGCGATGGCTCCGGCGGCTGGCGCTCCTGCGCCAGCCGGTGGACGTGCCCATAACCTACCGCGTAGATCTCGATGCCGTCCGGGCCTCCGCAGCCGGGGTGGCCGCACCCCTACTAATCGAGCCAAGGGACGCAGTCGTGGCGGTCCTTGCGGGGCGTCTTACCGTGCTCCACCCAAGCCAGGACGGCGTGGTCCTGGATGAGCCGGCCTCGGTCGCCCGTGTGGCCGTCGCGCTTGAACAGCACCTGCCTGTCGTGGAGATGATTGTGACCCTGCGGCGGCCGGCGTTCACTACCGAGATGGCCGACCTGATGGCAGAGCCGCTGGCGCAGTCTACGACGCGCTTCTCCAACAATCCGGACAGGGTTCACAATATCCATCTCGCCTCCGCTGCCCTGCGCGGTCTGCTGCTGCCGCCGGAGGCCGTGCTCTCCTTCAACCAGGCCGTGGGGCCCCGTGACCCGGCCCGCGGCTACAGGAAGGCCCCGGTGCTGGTCAGCAACGAGTTGGTACCGGGCGATGGGGGTGGGGTGTGCCAGGTTTCCTCAACGCTCTACAACGCGGCGCTGCTGGCTGGGATGGAGGTCCAGAGCCGGACCAATCATTCCAGGCCGGTTCCCTACCTGCCGCCTGGCCGCGACGCCGCGGTCGTGCACGGGCTGATAGACCTGCGCCTGCGCAACTCGAGCGGGCACCACATGTTCGTCTGGACGGAAGCCACGGCGCGTCGCGTGACGGTCGCGTTGTACGGAGCGCGGCAGCCGGGCCGGTCCGTCGAGATCGTGGTGACCGACCGGACCGTCATTCCACCGCCGCCGCACACGGTCACCCGGCATGACCCGGCAATTCCCGCCGGCCAGACGAGGATCGAGAAGGCCAGGTCCGGGCTTCGAGCGCGTACGCTCCGCATCGTGAGGCAGGACGGCGCGGTCCTCCAGCAGGAGGTCGTGTCCACGAGTTACTATCAACCGACGCCGCGCACGGTCAAGATCGGCACAGGCGGTGTGAACAAGCGGGCTTCCGCTCCTTGACGCAACACAACGCGGTTCCTATAATAAGAACGAATTACGACGATGGACACCTGCTTCCGCACTGCTCGTCCGCAGTCACCCCCACATCTCTCTGCACCTGGCCGGAGGGGATAGCCGGTGGCGCTCGTGCGCAGGGAAGGGCTCGGCTACGGTGATCTGGTTGACGAAGAGCTGGTAGATCACGCCAAGTCCGGGGACGATCGCGCCGCGGAGTTCCTGATCGGGAAGTACCGCAACTTCGTCCGCGTCAAGGCCAAGGCGTACTTCCTGATAGGCGCCGACCGTGAGGACATCATCCAGGAAGGGATGATCGGCCTCTACAAGGCGATCCGGGACTTCCGGCGCGACAAGCTCTCCTCGTTCCGGGCGTTCGCCGAGCTGTGCATCACCCGTCAGATCATCACGGCTATCAAGACCGCGACGCGGCAGAAGCACATCCCGCTCAACTCGTACATCTCCCTGAACAAGCCGATCTACGATGAGGATTCCGATCGCACGCTGCTGGACGTGATCAGCAGCATCAAGGTCAGTGATCCCGAGGAACTGGTCATCAACCAGGAAGCCTCGGCGACCATGCGCGAGCGCATCCGCAAGAACCTCAGCGAACTGGAGTGTCGTGTGCTCACCGCGTACCTGGAGGGCAAGTCCTACCAGGAGATGGCCAACGAACTCACCCGGCACGTCAAGTCCATTGACAACGCCCTGCAGCGCGTCAAGCGCAAGCTCGAACGCAACCTCGAAGACGACGCCTGACCCGGCGCTCTATCCGCCTATCCGGCCCATCAAGCACGATACGGGAGAGGTGGCCTGGTCGAGCGCCTGGCCGATCGGACGCCGGTAGGCCGCGGCTTCGAGCAGGACCTTCATCTGGTCGCGCGAGGCTCCGGCGCGCAGCGGCGCCAGGAGGTCTTCCTCGTCCTCTCTCAGCAGGCACAGGCGCAACCGTCCGCTCGAGGTGAGCCGGAGCCGGCCGCACTTCTCGCAGAACGGCTCGCTCATGGAGCTGATCAGGCCAATACGGCCCCGGGCCCCGGAGAGGCGGTAGGTCCTGGAGGGGGCGCTGCCGCTGAGGTCCAGCGGCTCAAGGTGTCCCAGCGCCGCCTCGATGCGGGACCTGGTCTCCTCGGAGGGCACCATGCCCGCCCCCTCAATCCCGGCCAGGGACGCGAACGGCATCATCTCTATGAAACGTACCTCCCACGGATGCTCCAGGGTAAGGGCGGCCAGGGAGACCACATCGTCCTCGTTGTGGCCTCTGATGACCACCGAGTTGATCTTGATCGGGCCCAGACCGACCTCCTCGGCGCGCCGCACGCCTGCGAGCACACGCTCCACCTGCCCGCCCCGCGTGATCCGCCGGAACTTCTCCGGGTCGAGGGTGTCAATGCTGACGTTGACCCGGTCCAGCCCGGCGGCGGCGAGCGGACCGGCCATTGGCTCGAGCAGGATCCCGTTGGTGGTCATGGCCACGTCCCTGATCCCCGGGACCGAGGCGATGCGCCGGACGAGCTCCACTATGCCCGCCCGGATGATGGGCTCTCCGCCGGTGAGGCGGATCTTCTCGACCCCGAGCTCCGCGGCGATCTCGACTAGGAGGAGCAGTTCGTCGTCCTGGAGCAGTTCGGCCGGCGGGCGGTGGGAGATCCCCCGCTCCGGGACGCAGTAGACGCAGCGCAGGTTGCACCTGTCCGTGAGGGAGATGCGAAGGTCTCGAAGCGGCCTCCCGTGCTGATCGCGCATGGATGAAATCATTCTAGCACAGCGCCGCGCCGGAGAAACCTGGCAGGTTGACTCGCTGGTGGATCTTGAGCCGCCGGCCGGAGTCGAACCGGCTGGGGGTCCTGGAGCCGCCGACCGGAGTCGAACCGGTAACCCCCGCATTACAAGTGCGGTGCTCTGCCGGGTTGAGCTACGGCGGCCCGGTGCGGTCCGAATTATAGCACAGGCGGCAAGATTGACGCTGCGTCTACGCGCCGCCTATAATCGTCCCGGGAGGGCGGGTACCCAAGTGGCCAAAGGGGGCTGACTGTAGATCAGCTGGCGGATGCCTTCGGAGGTTCGAATCCTTCCCCGCCCACCAACAAGCCCGCGGGAGTAGCTCAATGGTAGAGCTCCAGCCTTCCAAGCTGGTGGTGCGGGTTCGATTCCCGTCTCCCGCTCCACTTCCGATTTCGGCACCAGCGGCGTAGTCCCGGTGACTAGCACGCCGGACTTGTGGGCATGAGTATGTTCGGCCACTCCCGCAAACGGGACAGGCCTCAACCGTCACGAAGGCAGGGTGGAGATGGGATCGGATGAAGCCGGAGCGCGGATCACGGTTGTCGGCCTGGGATATGTCGGCCTGGTGGCTGCGGCCTGTTTTGCGAAGATGGGCAACAGGGTTGTCGGCCTTGAGACCAACGCGGCGTACCTCAAGAACCTTCGGGCCGGGAGGATCCCGTTCCACGAGCCCGGGCTTGAGGAGCTGATCGCCGAGCAGTTGGCCGTGGGGCGCCTCTCACACACCGGCGATCCCGCGGAGGGCGTAAGGGGATCGGAGTTCATATTCCTGGCTGTAGGCACGCCCAAGCACTCCGACGGTCAGGCCGATCTTTCCCAGATTGAATCGGCCGTGGAGCAGATTGCCGAGTTCCTTGAGCCGGATGCGGTTGTCGTGATCAAGAGCACTGTCCCGGTGCGCACGGCCGAAAGGGTGCGAGGCCTGATCCAGGGCGTCCGCGGCCCCGAGTTCCGCGTCAGCTTGGTCTCCAACCCGGAGTTCCGGAACGTGTCAACACCTCTGAGACAAGTTCCTTTGTGAATTATTGACCCTTGCATAAGTAATGGGACGATGGTATCTTCCCATGCATGAGACCACACGGGAGTCCCGCAGCGTTGGAAGCACGGCGACGCCGGGCCGTCGCCCTCGTCGCGGACGGGCTGGGCGT
>VGFA01000020.1 GCA_016869025.1 Armatimonadota bacterium
AGGCAGCGCCTCGGTCTCGAGGTCACCGTGCTTCAGAACCGTCTCACCCTCGACTTGCTCCCAGGCGCCTTCGCTGTCGCGCTTCTGCCGCCGGATTCACCAGTTCCGGCATGGGCCGAACGGGCCGGTTTCCTCTCCGTCACCCACACCCCCGCCGAACTCTCAATCGTATGCAACGACTCCGCCGTTCCGCCAGATGTTCAGGCGCAACGAGGCCTTCGATGCCTCCGCGTGCTTGGCCCGCTGGACTTCTCCCTGGTCGGCGTGCTGGCATCCCTGGCGGACCCCCTTACCCAGGCAGGCATCAGCATCTTCGCTCTCTCCACCTACCAGACCGATTACCTCTTCATTCCAGGCCAGAGCATCAATTCGGCCATCGCCGCGTTATCCGCTGCCGGCCACACAGTTCGTCCGATTGGCGCTGCCTAGCAACCCGCCGGAGCCGACATGGCCAGCCCGGAGCTAAGATCTCGTGCGATAATCGGGT
Organism: Armatimonadota bacterium; assembly: GCA_016869025.1. NCBI lineage: Bacteria > Bacillati > Armatimonadota > Armatimonadota bacterium. Next base: position 488 of record VGFA01000020.1, read on the forward strand.
CTGGGCTGGCCAGGCGGCTCAGATCGATGCCGTTCGATGAGGAGAATAGGATATGAGCAAGTTCTGTCAGAGCTGCGGCATGCCGATGAAGAAGGACCCCCAGAACGGTGGTACCAACTCCGACGGGAGCAAGAGCACGGAGTACTGTAGCTACTGCTACGTGAATGGCACCTTCACATCTCCCGAAATTGACACCCCCCAGGCGATGCAGAGGTTCTGCATCGGCAAGCTCAAGGAGATGGGAACGCCAGGGTTCCTCGCATGGTTCTTCACGAGGAGCATTCCAAGACTGAAGCGCTGGGCACCCAAATGAACCATCGAACCAGCCCCTGCACGGGACGCGCGGGGACCGCGCGCCCGTGAGGGGCGACGTTGGGCGTTGTCAGACGAAAACGAGGTAAAGAGAATATGGAGTATTCTGAGTTGATTGCCGCAAGATATAGCGTAAGAGCCTATCGTCCCGACCCTGTCGACGACACAAAACTGCAAGCGGTTCTGGAAGCGGCGCGTCTGGCGCCAACCGCTGCCAACCGCCAACCTTTCCAATTGATTGTGTTGCACACTACTGGGCGCGAGGAAGAGATCGGAGAGATTTACCGTCGCCCGTGGTTTGTCCAGGCGCCGTTAGTGATTGCTGTCTGCGCGATCTCTTCGCAGGCATGGGTCCGGGAAAGCGACCGCTTCAATGCGCGCTTGATCGACGCAGCGATCGTAGCTGATCACCTCATCTTGGCTGCTGCAAACTTGGGATTGGGAACCTGTTGGATTGCGGCTTTCAATGTTGAGGCTGCGCGCAGCGTTCTACAGCTGCCCGAAGAAGTCGAGCCAGTAATCTTTACACCGCTCGGTTATCCTGCCGACCAACCTGGTCCCAAGATACGTAAGCCTCTGGTCGAATTAGTGCGTTACGAACATTGGTGAAGCAGAGCATTCTGGAGAACAGATTTGCGTCATAGAACACCGCCAACACTGGCTCCAGCGGACGGTCGCTCCGCTCCCGCCGCTGAGCCAAGCCGTCATGCGGAATTCCCGCTCCCGCGGTGCGATCACCCGCAACCAAGGAGGTGCCAGATGCCAGTCAACGTGCTCGAGCGCGCAAAGAGAGCTCTCATTGACCTCGATGCCCGCGCTCTGGTCTCCCTCTACGCCGACACATTCCTGTTTGAGGACATCTCCGCCGGCCTTCGCATAGAGACCAAGCAGGCGTTGAAGGAGTACTTCGACTCTCTCTTCGCGTGGCCCAACGTCGAGTTCTCCGACGTTCACTTCTTCGGCATCGCAGACAGGGGCGCAGGCCAGTGGACGTGGCAGGGCACGTCCCGCCAGACCGGCACCCCGTTTGCGATCCGCGGCGCCTCCCTCTTCCGGCTCACAGGAAGCACAATCGCTGAAGAGATCATCTTCTATGACCCAAGGAAGGCCTACGCCTGAGCCGAATCCCGCCCAACCCTTATGAGGCCTCCTCCCGTCAAGAGGTAGGGAGGCCCCCTTTGACGAGGTCGGCGACGCCGGTGGGGCGGTTCCTTCATGCCGTGGGATCAGCGCTGCCCTCCGGGTTTCACAGTTCCGGTGTCAGGCGGTGCCTGCGCCAAAGGCTTATCGAGGGTCACAGCTTCCTCGTCGCGAATGCCGGAGGGAGCTGGTCACTACAATGGTGGGGACGTGCGGTTCTCCTACAACTGAAGCGCATCGCCTGAGGTGTGGCTTGGACGTTCGCAGCGTGATCGAGAGCCTCAAACAGCGTGCCCGGCGCCTGAAGCAGGAGACGCTAGTCCTGTACCTGGCTGCCCGCCATCCCAGCACACCGTGGTACGCGCGGGCGCTCGCCGCGGGTGTAGCTGCCTATGCGCTGAGCCCGATTGATCTCATACCGGACTTCATACCGGTGATCGGATACCTCGACGATCTGCTGATCGTGCCGGCCGGGATAGCGTTGGCCATCAGGTTGGTGCCGGCCCCGGTCATGGCGAAGTGCCGGGCGCGCGCCGAGGAGGCGTTTGCGCAGGGCCGTCCGGTCAGCCGTGCCGCAGCAATCGCGGTGGTCATCACCTGGATCGTCTGCGCCGTGCTGGTACTTGCGATCGTCCGGCGGGTGTTCGTGGGATAGATGTCGAACACCTGGTGGGGCAGCACCTGATTGGGGTCTCCTAGCTACGCCTCGCCCGCCCCATCCGCGTGCGCTTGCAACAGGAGGGTGGAGACACGACGTACTCCCAGACGTTCGACCGCTTTCCCCTGTGGATGGGGCTTGTGGGAATCGGCGTCTCAGTCGCTACGTACATCCTGGGCGCCTACATTCTCTTTGGCTTCGGAATGGCCGCATCCATCCTCTACATCGGATACTGCGCGGCCATCGAGATCTCTGTCCTCAGAGGCAGCTGCGTTCACTGCTACTACTATGGGAAGGTATGTGGGCTCGCCAGGGGTAGAATCTGCTCGCTCTTCTTCAGGCGAGGTAGTCCCGAGAAGTTCCTCGAGCGCCGGGTATCGATCCGGACGATCATTCCTGATCTCCTGGTGGCAGCCGTGCCTTTGATAGGCGGCGTGGGGCTCCTAGTGATGCGATTCAACTGGATGCTCCTGATCTCAATGCTCCTGATCGTACTTCTTGCCACTGCGGGGAACGCGCTCGTAAGAGGCTCGCTCGCATGCCGGCATTGCGCGCAAAGGGACCTTGGATGCCCGGCGGAACGGTTCTTCGTAAGGCAGCGCGTCTAGTGAACTGTCCAACGCAAGGAGAATCCGTACCGCCGGGGGATCTCGGGGGCAGTTGGGTAAGGAGGATGGCATGAGCAGGCAGGTATCAGCGGCAAGAAGGACCACCTTCTACTTGGGCACGGTTCTCCTGGTTGCCGGCGGACTGGTGTTCGCATCGCTGTTCTTCACGGTAGCTGTGGTCGCCATGGGGGGTCCAGACACCGAGAGGGTCATCCCGTCGTTCGTAGTTCGCATGATACTGGCGGCGGCTCTCCTCTTGATCGGCGGCGCTCTGCGGGCGGTTGGGGCGCGCGGCCTGGCCGGTTCGGGCGTGATACTGGACCCGCAACGCGCGCGCCGCGACCTCGAGCCCTACGCGCGCATGGCAGGCGGCATGGTCAAGGACGCCCTGGACGAGGCCGAGATCAAGACCGCAGAGGCAGGACCCGAACGCGTCGTGATGATCAGGTGCCCCTCCTGCAACAGGCTGAACGAGGAGGATTCCAAGTTCTGCCAGGAGTGCGGCAGGAAGCTGTGAGCCCTCTGTGAGGAAGCTGCTGGTCGGCGTGCTCATGGGCGGCCCTTCGCCCGAGCGCGAGGTGTCGCTCGCGTCGGGAAGGCGCATCCTTGCCTCACTCGACCGCGCGCGCTACGATGTGCTGCCGCTGCCGGTGCCGTCCGCCGGCGCGTGGTTCCCTCCGGCGAACCTGGACGTCGCCTTCATAGCCATGCACGGGCCGTTCGGCGAGGACGGGACGGTGCAGGGGATGCTGGAGTTCATGGGCATCCCCTACACCGGCTCGGGCGTCCTGGCGAGCGCCCTGGCCATGGACAAGCGGCGCTCACGTCAGTTGATGGCGCTGAACGGCGTGCCGGTGCCCGGGTACCTGGCGGTGGATCGCGATCAGCTCACGGCCAGGCTGCCCTCGCTGGTGGATGAGGTGGCGCACACGCTGGGCTTTCCATGCATCGTCAAGCCCAACGCCCTGGGCAGCAGCATCGGGGTCAGCCTGGTCAGGCGGCCGGAGGGGTTGGAAGGCGCCCTTCGAGAGGCGCTGTCCCTCGATCGGGCCGCCCTCATCGAGGAGTATCTCACCGGCACCGAGCTCACATGCGCGATCATTGACGATCCCGAGGGCGCCGGTCCGGTGGCGCTGCCGCTGGTGGAGATCGTGCCCAAGCGGGAGTTCTTCACCTATGAAGCCAAGTACACTCCGGGAGCAGCGGATGAGATCTGCCCGGCCCGGCTGCATGCAACGGCGGTCTGGCGCGCGCAGTCGGCCGCGCTGCGCGCCTACCGCGCTCTTGGTTGCGCCGACTTCGCGCGCGTGGACCTCTTTGTGCGCGAGGCCGATGTCGCCGTGCTCGAGGTGAACACGATTCCGGGTCTGACCGAGCGGAGTCTTTTCCCGCAGGCCGCGCTGGCCGCGGGGCTGGAGTTTGCGGCCGTGCTGGACCGCCTGATCGCATCCGCGCTGCGCCGTGCCCGAAGGCCATCCCAGGAGGTGCAGGAGAAATGACGCCCCCCGGAGGGCAGAACTGGATAGTGAAGTCGCACGCGCTCGGCAACGACTACCTGGTGCTCGACCCGGCGGCGCTCACCTTCGATCTGACGCCCCAGGCGATACAGCGCATATGCGATCGGCACCTCGGCGTTGGCTCTGACGGGATCCTGGCGCTCGCGCCTTCGGCGCGCGCGGACTTTGGCCTGCGCATCTACAACCCCGACGGCAGCGAGGCCGAGAAGAGCGGCAACGGCCTGCGCATCTTCGCCAAGTTCCTCTACGACCATGGCTACACCGATCAGACGGCCTTCACTGTGGAGGTGCCCGGCGGGATCGCAGGCATCACGCTGCACCTGGTGGACGGGCGCATCGAGCAGATGACCGTAGACGTGGGGCGCGCGACCTTCCACAGCACCGAGATCCCTGTCGCGGGTCCGCCCCGCGAGGTGGTGGACGAGATCATCGAGGTCGGCGAACAGAAGCTGGAGATCACGGCGGTTTCGGTCGGCAACCCGCACTGCGTCGTCTTCGTCCCCGACCTGGGTCTGATTGATCTGCACCGGCTCGGGCCGCTCCTTGAAACCCATCCCCTGTTTCCCAAGCGCACCAACGTTCAGTTCGCGCAGGTGGTGGCGCGCGACCGGGTGCAGATTCTCATCTGGGAGCGCGGCGTCGGCGAGACGATGGCTTCGGGTACAAGCGCCAGCGCGGTGGCGGCCGCCTCGGTGCGCGAGGAGATGACCGACCGCGAGATCACGGTCTCCGCCCCCGGAGGAGACCTGCGCGTGACCGTGGGCGACGACTGGAGCATCCGGGTGACCGGCCCGGCGTCCGAGGTCTACGCGGGGTCGCTCAGCGCCGATCTGGTAGCGGCGATGGGAGGGCAGTCATGAGCCGCAAGGTCCTCTACGTGATCCTGGATGGGGTCGGCGACCGGCCGATCGGGGCGCTGGGAGGCCGCACGCCGCTTGAGGCCGCGCGCACCCCCCATCTCGACCGCCTTGCAGATGCGGGCCAGCAGGGGCTGGTCACCACGGTGGGAGAAGGCATCGCGCCCGAGTCGGACGTGGCGGTTGTCGCCATCCTGGGATACGATCCTCTGGTTTATCACGTGGGCCGGGGGCCGCTGGAGGCGCTCGGCGCCGGGCTGGACTTCGGGGGGGGCGACCTGGCATTGCGCGGTAACTTCGCCACCGGCGGAGAAGGCGCCTCGATCGTTGACCGGCGCGTGGGCCGCAACCTTTCTTCTGAAGAGGCCCGCACGCTGGCCGAGGCGATCACCGCGCAGATCACTTTGGAAAGCGCGCCGGCCAGGGTAGTTGCTGCGGCGACGATCGGACACCGCTGCGCGGTGGTCTTCCATCCCACCCAGGGGCGACTGAGCGCCCAGATCTCGAACACCGATCCGGCCTACGCGCGCATCGGCGGGATGGGCGTCGCCCGGGCCACGTTCGGGAATCAGGTTGAGGAGTGCGTTCCTCTCGATGGATCATCCGAGGCGCGCGCGTCCGCGGCGCTGGTGAACGAGTTCACCTGGAAGAGCCGCAAGATCATGGACGCGCACCCGCTGAACGCCCAGCGGCGGGCCGAGGGCAAGCTGGCCGGCAACCTGATCCTGCTACGCGACGGCGGCGACCATCTGCCCCAAGTCCCCTCGGTACACGAGCGCTTCGGCGTGCGGCTGGGGTGCTTCGTGGAGATGCCGGTCGAGCGAGGGATCGCGCGCTTCCTGGGAATGGGCGTGGTCGAGATACCGCACGGCACGTCGGCCAGCCGCGCCGAGGCCTACCAGACCTGGGCGCGCCGCGCGATCGAGGCGCTTCCGCAATATGACGGTCTCTACATGCACCTGAAGGGGCCCGATGAGCCCGGGCACGACGGGGATTTCACCGCCAAGCAGCAGGTAATCGAGGAGATCGACGCGCACTTCTTCGGCACGCTGCTTCCGGCACTCGATCCATCCACGGCCATAGTGGCCGTGACCGCCGACCACGCAACCCCCTGCGAGGTGCGCGGTCACTCGCCCGACCCGGTGCCCCTGCTGATCGGCGGCGGGGGCACGGCTCCCGACGGCGCCGGCCGGTTCACCGAGGCCGCCGCTGCCCGGGGAGCGCTCGGGCACCTGCGCGGCATCGAGATTCTGCCGCTGCTCGTAGGGCGGAGGTAGGATAGGCCCATCGCCACGGATCGCCGCTGTGAATCGCCGGGGTAGACCGTGAAGGTCCGCGCCCAACTCGACCTCTGGCTGCCGGGGCTCTGCGCCTCGCGCTTCTTCATGAACCTGATCCACATGACCTATGCCGCATGTCTGCCCGTGCTCCGGGGGGCATGGGGCATGTCCGCGGCCCAGGCCGGTTCGGTGGCCACCGGCTTCCAGATCGGTTACGCGGTATCCTTACTTGGCTTCTCCTGGTTGGCCGACCGGGTCGGCGCACGGCGCATCTTTCTGACTTCCGGCGCCTTGAGCACGATTGCGGCGCTGGGGTTCGCGCTCTTCGCGCGGTCGTACGCTTCCGGGCTGGTGTTGTTCACGCTGGTCGCGCTCGCCCAGGGCGGCACCTACACCACGGCCATCATGCTCATCTCCGACCGCTACCGTTCGCAGCACCGGGGCGCGGCACTTGGATGGTTGATCGCCGCCTCCTCGTTGAGCCATGCGGCATCGCTTCTGGTTACGGGAGCAGTGCTGTCTCGCGGCGGGTATCAATTGGCGTTCCTAGTGACCGCCGCCGGCACGCTCGCAGGGATGCTCATTGGCTGGATCATGCTGCGGGGGACGGCCAACGTGATCCATCCCAGCGAGGGTGGGGCCGGTGCCGGGGCCGAGTTGCTGCGCAACCCGCATGCTGCGCGCCTGATCATCAGCTACACGGGTCATTCGTGGGAACTGCTGGGCATGTGGGCGTGGGCGCCGGCGTTCGTGGCGGCCAGTTTTGCCGCATCCGGGGCGATGACGCTGCGGGCCGCCGAGCTCGGCGCATATCTCTCGGCTTCCTTCCACCTGATGGGTTGGGTGGCGTCGTCGTCCATGGGACTCCTGTCGGACAGACTCGGGCGCCGCACGGTCATTCTGGTCCTGGCAGCGGTCAGCGCCGCGTGCTCGTTCAGTTTTGGATGGTTGGTGGGAGGACCGCTGCTGCTGGTGGCTGTTGTGGGCTCGGTTTACGGTTTCACGGCCCTGGGTGACTCGCCTGTGCTGTCTGTTGCACTGACCGAGGCGGTGCGCCCTGCATATCTCGGGTCGGCCCTGGCAATCCGGTCGCTCCTGGGATTCGGCGCCGGCGCGGTCGCGCCTGTCGTCTTCGGCCTGGTGCTGGACACGACCAACCCAACAGGGTCGCCCGCATCCGGATGGGGATGGGCCTTTGTCGTGCTGGGCGTCGGCGGGCTGGCCGCGGTGCTGTCCGCATGGGGCCTGCCGCGCGCGCGGCGGAGATCCTTCCGGGAGGTGTGAGCAAGATGGACCACCCAGAGATCCCTAACCGGTGGCCTGGCCACTGCTTCGGCTGCTCGCCGGCCAACCCGCACGGACTGCGCCTTCGCTTCTGGCACTCGGAGCAGGGTTGCTACACCAGGTACGCCGTCCCCGAGCACCTTTGCGGCTTCGACAGGGTTGCTCACGGAGGGATTGTCGCGACGCTCCTGGACGAGGTATCGGCCTGGACCGTCATCGCACGTCTTGGCCGGCTGGGGGTCACCCGCGAGATCTCGATCCGCTACATCAGGCCCGTGCCGACCGGTGCCGAAGTGCATGTTGAGGGGCAGGTTGTCAGCAGCGACGATAGGGTTGCGGTCGTGCGCGCACGCGTCACGCTGCCGGGCCACCCGGAACACGAGGTGCTGGCCGAGAGCACGAGCACATGGGCGCTGCCAAAGCTCTCGAACATCGCCAGGATGGCAGGGCTGGATGAGCCGGCCCTGCGGGAGTACCTGGAGGCCATGAGGCAGGGCTAGCCCGCCGCCCTCCGCCGCACCAGCAGCCAGATACCAAGCACGACCAATAGTACGGGCCACCAGGCGGTCATTGCCTGCAGGATGCCCGCGCCCCGCACGATCCGCAGCAGCCCGACGGCCACCAGGATCCCGCCTGGTACAAGCGGCCACCATTCGGCGGCCTGCCTGCCGCTTCTCGCGAGATCCACGACATAGATGAACAGGAAGCCGACACCCAGCCCGAGCAGCACCGGCGCGCGGTCGGCGCCGACCCATTCGCGTGCCGCGATGCCGGCGCCCAGCCCGGTCACGATCCCGGCCGGCACCAGGAGCCCATACCTGCCCGTGAAGGCATAGGCCACCAGCAGGAGCGCACCGACAAACAGGACGCTCTGATCACCGACGGGCAATGCCCTCATGGCCAGCAGCAGGACGACACCGACGACTATCAGTACAAGGCCCTGCACGTATCTCCGCTCCATCGTCCACCTCGCCCGGAGGTTCGTGTGCTGCGTTGACAGTCTTTTCACTACGCGCGACAATTGCCCTGCCTGCAGATGTCGGACCATCGGACCAATCCAGACCCCGTGCGCCAGCCCGTGCGCCGCACGAAGATCTACGAGGAGGTGGCGGCGCGTATTCTACGCCTTATCTCCGAGGGACGGCTTGAACCCGGAGACAAGCTCCCGCCCGAGCGCGAGCTCGCCGCGGCCCTGGGCGTAAGCCGCACCTCGATCCGCGATGCCATCCGCACGCTGGAGGCGACCGGCCTGCTTGAGCCCCGGCAGGGCCACGGCACGGTGATCCGGGAACTCTCCGCTGCCGGTCTGGTGGCGCCCATCGCGTCGGCGCTGGGGATGAGACCCGACCTAGTGCCAGATGTCATGGCCTTCCGCAAGATGATCGAACCCACCCTGGCCCGTCAGGCCGCTGTGAGCGCGACCCCGGATGAGGTGCGCCAGTTGGAGGCGATACTCGTAGACCAGACGGTCCGCGTAGAGGCGGGTGGCCTGGGCGTGGAAGAAGGCGGGGCCTTCCACGGCCTGATTGCGCGCGCGGCGCGCAACCAGGTCGCGGGGGTGGTCGTCGAGTTGCTGCTGCACCTGCTGCGCAGCGACCGCGAGCTGGCGTTGCGGGCACGGGGCCGGCCGCGGCAGTCGCTCCGAGGGCACCGGGCCATCTTGGAGGCCATACGACGGCGCGATGGCGGCACGGCCGAGCAGGCCATGCTGGCGCACCTCGAGCAGATCGAAGCGACGCTACTTCCGGTCCGGGCGCGCGCGCCGGCGCGAACCGAAGGCGGCGTCTAGCCGTTGGCCCGTCACCCTTGGCCGCGCGAGACCCGGCTGTTCCGGGCGGCATGGATCGCCGTGCGCGCCCTTCTCCGGCTCCTGTTTCGCTTCAGGGTCGAAGGCCTCGAGCACCTTCCCGCGGGCCCTGCGGTCCTCGTCGCCAACCATCCGAGCGCGCTGGACCCCCTGTTCCTGGCAGCGGCCGTGCCCGATCGCCTGCTGTTCCTGGCAGCGGCAGAGTTCTTCGCGCTGCCCGCGGTGGGCTGGGCGATGCGGATCTACGGGTGCATACCGGTCCGCCGCGGCGAGGTGGATGCCGCGGCGGTGCGGGGAGCGCTGCTCGCGCTGGAGGGCGGGCGCAAGGTGGCGGTCTTCCCACAGGGCCGCGTGACCCCGCATCCGAACGGGCGCCCGGGGCTGCGCGGCGCCGCGCTGCTGGCCTCGCGCGCCGGCGTGCCAGTGGTTCCGATCGCGCTCGCAGGAACCGGCCGGGTCTTTCCCCTGGGTGCCTGGCTTCCACGGCCAGGCCGTGTAGCCGTGCGGATCGGCCCGCCGCTGTCGCCGCCGGGCGCCGAACGGGCGTCGCAGAACGCGGCCACCGAGGCGGCCATGGCCTGGATCCACGCGCACAGCTGGCGTTAGCGCAGCCAGAAGATGTAGAGCAGGATGTGGGCCACGCCCACGGCCACCATGGTGAAGGGCATGCTGATCTTCATGTAGCGGCCCAGTTCCACCCGCTCGCCGTGCTTTTCCAGGAAGCCGCACGCGAAGACGTTGGCCGTGGCGCCCACCGGCGTGATGTTGCCGCCGCTGCCCGTGCCGATCAGCATTCCAAACAGCAGCGGCCACGCGCTTGTCCCCAGCAGCCCGGCCAGGTCCTGGGCCACCGGAATCATCAGCACCGTGAACGGCACGTTGTCCACGAACGACGAGATGGCTACCGATATCCAGATCAGGGCGGCCATGGCCAGCCCCGGGGTCTTCAGCCCTACCCCGTGCAGCAGGCCCGCGAACTCCCGAAGCAGCCCGGTGGACCGCAGCGAGTGCGCTACCACGAAGATGCCCATTATGAAGGCGAACGAGTTCCAGTCGAACTCGACGAACATCGCCCGGAACCGCCGGCGGTTGAGCCACAGGGCGGCGCCGCCGGCGGCCACGCCGACGATTCCAGGCGAGAGGCCGCGGCCGTGTCCAAAGGCCAGGACCGCTACCGATACCACGAACAGAACCGTCGCCCCGTAGGTGGCCGGCACCTCGTCGGTAGGCAGGTCAATCCGCCTGGACATGTGGCGGAACTGGAACAGCAGGGTAAGCAGCGCCGCGACAACAGCGACGACCGTCAGCGTACCCAGCCCGATCCGTCCCTGGAACCAGTAGAAGTCCATGAACTTCATTCCTGTCTCGATGGCAAGGATGATTGACGGCGGGTCAGCGACCATGGTCACGGTCGTGACCACGTTGGACGCTATACCAATGACGACCATGTACGGGAAGAGGGGTGTGTTCAGGCGCCTGCTGATCGCCAGCGCGATCGGCGCCATCATCAATACCACGCCCACGTTCTCCATCCAGACGGACAGGAAGGCGGTCGAGGCGGCCAGATAGAGGATGGCGTGTTTCTCGGCGTGGGCGGCCTTCAGGATGCGCTCGGCCAGGAGCTTCGGGACGCCGCTGTCCATGAAGGCGATCGAGACCATCATGAAGCCCCAGTAGATGCCCAACACGTCCCATTTCAGGGCCTGTGTCACGACCTCGTGCGGTGTCAGGATGCGCAGCGCGACCAGCAGCACGGCCGCGGTCAGAGAGACGTAGGCGATTTTGATGCGGCGGGTGAGGGCCAGCGCGTACGTTGCGCCGAAGATCGCCAGCGCTATGATCTGCTCGAAGCTCATCAGGGACCGCACCCCCTGGACAACCAGCCCTCAACCTAGCAGGATTGCGCGCCGGCCGTCAATCCACGGAGGAGCCAAAGCGGCGCCGGAACGCGCCGGCGCAGCCACAAGAGGAAGCACCTACTCCTTTGCGAAGTTGCATACGGAACCGACCGGCGATCCACAGACGGACACGAGGAGGACGGTCATGCGGTGGGTTGCGATCTTTGAAGACAACGAGGGCAAAGAGTCGATTCGCAAGGAGCACTCAAACGCGCACTATGACTACCTGGCGGCAAATCGCGACAAGATAGTGATCGCCGGGGGGCTGCGCCCGGCGCCGGACGAATGGTTCTGCGGGGGGCTCTGGGTGATGGAGGTTGACTCCAGGGAAGAAGCCGTGAAGCTCGCCGAGTCGGATCCCTTCTTCAGACTGGGGCTCCGCAAGGGCTATCGCTTGCTTGCCTGGGGCAAGGCTCCCTGCTACGATGCGGTGACTCTTTGACGGGTGAGGGAAGGCGCCGCGGCACCTGCATAGAAGAGAGAAGAGATAGGCATTCATGATCCAGCGAGAATGCATTTCGCGGCAACGCACAGGAGGGGATGTTGTGAAACGTTTGGCACTTTGCTCCGTCGTGCTGGCGGTGGCCCTGGCCCTTGTAGCCGTTCCCGTCGATACCATCGGGGCGCAGCAGCCCCGGCGCGGCGGGGTTCTACGCATGGCGCACATCGGTGAGCCGCCCACCCTGGACCTGCACACGACCACGGCGCTCATCGTCCAGGACATCATGCTGCACGTCTACGAGGGGCTCTTCGCGTTGAACAGCGGGTTCGAGCCGAAGCCGATGCTGGTTGACACCTGGAAGATCAGCCCGAACCGGCTGGTCTACACGTTCAATCTGCGCAAGGGCGTGCGCTTCCACCACGGCAGGGAGCTGAACGGCGACGACGTGGTGGCGTCGCTCTCTCGCTGGGGGCGGCTGTCCACGCGCGGCAGGGCGCTGTTCGCGGTGACCCAATCGCTGTCCGCGCCGGATGCCCACACCGTCGTGCTCCGACTCAAGGAACCCTACGGGCTGGTCCTGGTGGACCTGGCGTTGGCGCTGCAGGGGGCTGTTATCTATCCGAAGGAGGTCATCGACGAAGCAGGGGCAGGCCCCGTTCGCCGGTTCATAGGCACCGGGCCCTACCGGTTTGTTGAGCACGCGCCCGACCGCCATGTGCGGCTCGACCGGTTCGATGGGTACAGCTCGCGCACGGAGGAGCCCGACGGGTTCGCCGGCCGCAAAGGCGCCTACCTTGACACGATCTACATCGTGCCCGTCCCCGACGTGGCCGTCCGCATCGCCGGCGTCACGCGCGGCGAATACCAGTTCGCCGAGAGCGTGCCCCAGGACGACTTCACCCGGCTGCAGGGCGATCCCAACCTGGTGCCCTTCGTTCCGCCGGTGCCGCTGTGGCTGACCACCGTGTTCAACAAGCGCACCGGTCCGTTTGTCAACCCCAAGATGCGGCAGGCATGGCTGGCGGCCCTGGACATGGAAGCTATCATGCGCGGGACGTTCGGCAACCCGAAGTTCTGGCGCCTGGACCCGGCGCTGCTCCCGAAGCCGCACTACATGTGGACCGACGTCGGCAAGGAGCGATTCAACCAGAAGAACACCGAGCGGGCGCGGCAGCTCCTGACCGAGGCCGGGTACCGCGGCGAGCCGATCAAGTGGATGACCACGATGGAGTACCAGGCCTACGGGATCTCGGCGCAGATCGCCAAGCCGATGCTGGAGAGGGCGGGTTTCGTCTTCGACTTCCAGGTGGTGGACTGGGCCACGCTGATCTCGCGCAGGGCGCGCTCTGAGCTTTGGGACGCGCTCAACACGGCACAGCTCACCTTCCCTGACCCCACTCAGGTGCTGGTGCTCAGCCATACCTGGCCGGGCTGGTACGAGAGCCGGGACATGGCGGCGATGATGACACTGCTCGCGCGGCACACCGACCCGAAGGTCCGCATGGAGATCTGGAAGCGCGCGCAGCGGCTGTTCTGGGAGGACGTGCCGGCGATCAAGTACGGCGACTACTTCCCCCTGCACCTGCACCGGAAGGAGCTGAGGGGCTACACCGGGCAGCCCGGACACGCGTTCTGGAACGTGTGGCTGGAGGGGCGATAGGGAGGGCCAACAGGAGGTTTGGGTAGGGCAGGCGCACCCTGAGGTCCGATTGACGCGTTCAACGGCGCGTGCTATCATCGCGCCTAGCCGAATAGCTGCTCTTATCAAGAGTGGGTGAGGGACGGGCCCGATGACCCCCGGCAACCTGCCAGTCAGGTAAGGTGCCAACCCCCGCGGGAACCAGTTCCGGCGGATAAGAGGGAGTGAACCCCTCCAAGAGCAGGAAGCGGAGGGGTTTATTGTTTTCGTCGGCCGACAAGTAGAAGGGAGATCACAGGATCATGACACTTGGCGAGAACGGGCGGCGGTTCGGCTTCAACACACGCCAGCTTCACGCCGGCCAGGAGCCCGACCCAACGACGGGTTCAAGAGCAGTGCCGATCTATCAGACGACGTCGTATGTCTTCAAGGACACGGACCACGCGGCCCGCCTCTTCGCCCTGGAGGAGTCCGGTAACATCTACACCCGCATCATGAACCCCACGAGCGATGTCTTCGAGCGACGCGTCGCCGACCTGGAAGGCGGTGTCGGCGCCCTGGCGACCAGTTCCGGTCACGCCGCCCAGACGCTTGCCATCCTGACTCTGTGCGGTGCCGGAGACCACATCGTCTCCTCATCGACGCTGTACGGCGGCACTTACAACCAGTTCGCCTACACCTTTCCGCGGCTGGGAATCGAGACGACCCTTGTTGACCCCAGGGATCCCGAGGACTTCAGGCGCGCCATCCGTCCCAATACCAAGATCCTCTACGGCGAGACCCTCGGGAATCCGGGCATTGATGTCTTTCCTTTCGAGGAAGTCGCGGCTATTGCCCGTGCGCACAACATCCCGCTGGTGATTGACAACACCTTTGCGACTCCCTACCTGTGCCGCCCGTTCGAGTGGGGGGCGAGCATCGTGACGCACTCTACGACCAAGTTCATCGGCGGGCACGGGACGTCCATCGGCGGGGTCATCGTTGACGCGGGCAACTTCGACTGGGCAGCCAGCGGGCGCTTCCCGGGCTTCACGACGCCCGACCCCAGCTACCATGGGCTGAAGTACGCGGATCTGGGTGCGCCGGCGTTCATCTTGAAGGCCCGAGTGCAGATGCTGCGCGACATAGGGGCCTGCCAGTCCCCGTTCAACTCCTGGCTGCTCCTACAGGGGCTGGAGACGCTGACCCTGCGCATGGAGCGGCACGTCAGGAACGCGGAGCAGGTGGCCGGGTTCCTGGCGGCGCACCCGAGGGTCAGTTGGGTCTCCTACCCGTCCCTACCCGACAGCCCGCACCACGCCGCTGCCCGGAAGTACCTGCCGAAGGGTGCCGGCGCGATCCTGGGCTTTGGCATCAAGGGCGGTGTCGAGGCCGGCCGCAGGTTCATAGACGGGCTCAAGCTGTTCAGCCACCTGGCCAATGTGGGCGACGCCAAGAGCCTTGCCATCCACCCCGCCAGCACGACCCACAGCCAGCTCACGCCACAGCAGCAGGCATCGGCAGGTGTCACGCCTGACTTCATCCGCCTGAGCGTCGGGCTGGAGGACATCGAGGACATTCTTTGGGACCTCGACCAGGCCTTGTGTGCCTGAGAGCGCGCCACGCGCAGTCCTGCTCCGCCGCCTGGCGGAAAGAGAGCGAGAAGAGGTGGGCAATGCCCGTACGAATACCCGACGACCTGCCGGCCAAGGAAGTGCTGATGGGCGAGAACATCTTCGTGATGGAGGAGCGGCGAGCCGAGCACCAGGACATCCGGCCACTGGAGATCGCCACTCTCAACCTGATGCCGACGAAGATCGCCACCGAAACCCAGCTCATCCGCCTGCTGGGAAACACGCCGCTACAGATCAACATCACGCTTTTCTACCCCAACTCTTACCAGCCCAAGAACACGCCCGAAGAGCACCTGCTGGCCTTCTACCAGACCTTTGGCCAGATACGTGAGCGCAAGTTCGACGGGCTGGTGATCACCGGCGCGCCTGTCGAGCACCTGCCGTTCGAGGAGGTTGACTACTGGCCGGAGTTGCAGGAGATCATGGACTGGTCGCTCAGACACGTGTTTGCCACGCTGCACATCTGTTGGGGAGCGCAGGCGGCATTGTACCATCACTACGGGATTCCCAAGCGCCCCCTTCCTCAGAAGCAGTTTGGAGTCTTCCCACACCACGTGGCCCGCCAGAACGTCAAGCTGCTACGCGGCTTTGACGACACGTTCTACGCGCCGCATTCTCGCCACACCGAGGTGGATTGCGAGGCCGTTGCGCGGGCGTCAGATCTGGAGATCCTGTCACAGTCGAATGATTCTGGGATCTATCTGATCATCTCGCGCGACGGCCATCAGGTATTCGTTCTGGGCCATCCGGAATACGATCCACTGACCCTGCACCTGGAATACCAGCGCGATCTTCGGCGAGGGCTGCGGATTTCGATCCCCAGGAACTACTACCCTGACGACGTCCCGGGCCGGCTGCCGGTTGTTCGCTGGCGCGGACACGCCAACCTGCTGTTCTCGAACTGGCTGAACTACTACGTCTACCAGGAAACTCCCTACGACCTGCGTCGCATTCCGCACGGTTCGGATGAGGAAGACGCAGGCCTTGCCCGCTGATTCTGGGCCGTGCTAGACTCTCCGTACAGTTGGCGATGACGGGGCCGACCCACCCCCAAGCCGCGGCCGAGAAGGCCGCCGGGCGCGCCCGATAAGCGCGGCAAGCGCCGGACCTGCACAGCACAGCCGGCCCCCACCGGGGGAGCCGGGGTGCGCGGAACCGGAACAAGGGTGGTACCGCGGGAGCTTCCCGTCCCTTGGGGCGGGGGGCCATTTCGTTTTAGGGGGAAGTATGTCAACCGAGGGCCAGGGTTTCGTCAAGGAGATACCCAGCAAGTCCGAGCATTTCTCGGACTGGTACACCGCCGTCGCCCTCAAGGCCGAGCTGGCCGACTACTCTCCGGTGCGCGGGTGCATGGTCATCCGGCCCTACGGCTACGCGCTGTGGGAGGGCATCCAGCGCTGGCTGGACGAGCGGTTCAAGGCGACCGGGCACGTCAACGCCTACTTTCCGCTGTTCGTCCCCGAGTCGTTCCTCAAGAAGGAAGCCGAGCACGTCGAGGGATTCGCTCCCCAGGTGGCCTGGGTGACCCACGGCGGCGACGAGGAACTGGCCGAGCGGCTGGCGGTGCGGCCGACCTCCGAGGCGATCATCCTGCCGATGTACGCCAACTGGATCCAGTCCTACCGCGACCTGCCGGTGCTGCTGCTGCAGTGGAACAGCGTGGTGCGCTGGGAGAAGTCCACCCGGCTGTTCCTGCGGACCAGCGAGTTCCTCTGGCACGAAGGGCACACCGCGCACGCCACGCTGGAGGAGGCCGACCAGGAGTGCCTGACGATCCTGGAGATCTACCGGCAGCTGCTCGAGGACGTACTGGCCATCCCGGTCCTGGTGGGGCGCAAGTCGCCGACAGAGAAGTTCGCCGGCGCCGACTGGACCTACACCCTGGAGGCGTTGATGCCCGACCGGCAGGCCCTGCAGGCCGGGACCAGCCACTTCCTGGGACAGAACTTCGCCAAGGCCTTCGGCGTGAAGTTCCTCGACCGCGACAACACGGAGAAGTTCGTCTGGTCCACCTCGTGGGCGGTCTCGACGCGCCTGATCGGCTCGCTCATCATGGCGCACGGCGACGACCGCGGACTGGGCCTGCCCCCGCGCATCGCGCCGATCCAGGTTGTGATCGTTCCGATCCTTGGCAAGGAAGGCGAACGAGTCCTGGCCGCTGCCCGGGGGCTCGCGGATCGCCTGGGGAAGGTGGCGCGGGTGCGGCTGGACGACCGAGACGAGTACACGCCCGGCTGGAAGTTCAACGAATGGGAGATGCGTGGCGTGCCGCTACGCCTGGAGATCGGACCGCGGGACGTGGCCTCCGACGCAGCGGTGATGGTGAAGCGTACCGGCGGCGGCAAGAAGGCCATCTCGCAGGACGGCATCGAGCAGATGGTGCTCGCGGCGCTGGAGGATGTGCAGAAGGAGTACTTCGACAGGGCCCAGGCGTTCATGGACGAGCATACCGTCTCAGCCGAGACAATCGAGCAGCTCGCGGCGGCGATTCAGGAGCGGCGTGGGTTCGTGCGCACAGGGTGGTGCCAGGAGCAGGCGTGCGAGGATGCCATTCGTGAGAGGACCGGCGCCTCACCGCGGGTCACACCGCTGAACGATGCTCCGGAGGGGACCTGCCTGGCGTGTGGCAAGCCATCTTCCGCGACCGTGTACTACGCGCGGGCGTACTGATGCCGACCGGCCGCGGCGGGTTGCTCGGGCGGTGAAGCACCTGGCCCTGCGCCGTCCGCTCGTCTTCCTCGACCTGGAGACCACGGGCGTCAACCCTGCTTCCGATCGCATCGTAGAGATTGGCCTGATCAAGGCGCATCCAGACGGCCGGCGTGATGCGATGACCCGCCGCGTGAATCCTGGGATGCCGATTCCTCCTGCTTCCACCAGCATTCACGGGATCACCGACGCCGACGTGGCCGGCGCGCCGCGGTTCTCTCAGATCGCCGCCGACGTGGTGGCGTTCATCGGAGACGCCGATCTGGCCGGCTTCAACGTCCAGAGGTTCGACATCCCGGTGCTCCTTCGCGAACTGGCGATGGTCGGCGCGCGCCTGGACATGGAGGGCCGCGCGGTCGTGGATGCGCAGGTGATCTTCCACCGGAAGGAACCGCGCGACCTGACCGCGGCCTACCGGTACTACTGCGGCAGGGAGCTGGAGGGAGCCCACGGCGCCCAGGCAGACGTTGAAGCGTGCGCCGAGATACTCGACGCCCAACTCGCGGCCTATCCCGACCTGCCGAGGAGCCCGCAGGAACTCGCGGACCTGTTCAACCCGCGCGATCCCAACGCGATTGACCCCGATGGGAAGTTCGTGTGGGAGCGCGGGGAAGCGGTGCTGACCTTCGGGCCAGACGGCGTGCGCGGCCGGTCCCTGCGCGATCTGGCCGACAAGGATCGGGGGTTCCTGGAATGGATCCTGCGCAAGGAGTTCGGACCGGAGGTCAAGGCGATCGTGCAGGACGCGCTCCTGGGCCGGTTCCCGACCAGGCAGTAGGCCGCTGATGTCTTCTGCCACCGACCGCGTGTACCAGGCACTTTCTGCGCTGGGGGTCTGCGCGGAGATACAGGAGTTCCCGCAAGGAACGCGCACGGCCCAGGATGCTGCCGACGCGATCGGTACCACGCTGGGCCAGATCGTGAAGTCCCTGGTGTTCCTGGCGGACGGGCGGCCAGTGCTGGTCCTGGCCTCGGGCAAGAACCGGGTGGACTCGGGGAAGCTCGCCCGCGCCGCAGGCGCAGGGAAGATCGAGCGCGCCGACGCCGACCGGGTTCGCGCGGCCACCGGTTTCGCGATCGGCGGCGTACCGCCGGTGGGGCACGCCGCGCCGATGGAAACCTACATAGACGTAGACCTGCTCTCGTACGAGATCGTCTACGCGGCGGCCGGCACACCGAATGCGATCTTTCCCATTGCCCCGAGCGATCTGGTGAGGGTGACCGGCGGCCGGGTCGCGGAACTCGCCCAGCCGCAGTAGCGCAAACAGAAGGAGTGACCGGATGTACCTGCTGCGTCGTCGCATCGCCCCGATCCTGCTCTCACTCGCCGTCTTTGCGCTTGCTCCGGTGCCGGCGCTGGGGCAGCCGGTGCCGCCCGCGCCATCCGGGGAGGCGGCGTTCGCGCACGTGCAGCACCTGGCAGGCACGATCGGACCACGACCCACCGGGACGCTGTCCGAGCGGCAGGCCGCGGACTACCTGGCAGCGCAGTTACGCCAGTTCGGATACCAGGTGGACCTCCATTCGTTCCGATTCCCGTACTTTGAGGCACGGCGGGTCGAGATGCAGCAGTTGGGCGCGGTCTCCCGTCAGGTACCGGCCATGGCGCTATTCTACTCGGCGCCCAGCGCGCCCACGGGGTTGGAGGCCGACGTCGTCCACGTCGGGCTGGGCCGGCCGTCGGACTACGAAGGCCGGCAGGTCACAGGCGCGATCGCCCTGGTGGCGCGCGGCTCGATCACCTTCACGGAAAAGGCGACGAACGCGGCCGCGCGAGGCGCGGCGGCGGTCGTGATCTACAACAGCCAGCCGGAAGGGATAATGGCAGGGGTCCTGACCCAGCCGTCGAGGATTCCGGCCGTGGCGATCTCCAACGAAGACGGCGTCCGCCTGATCGAGGCGGCGCAGCAGGGCCGTCTCCGTGTCCGCCTGCTCGTGGACACCGTGCTCGAGACGCGCTCGACCGCAAACGTCGTGGCCACCAAGCGGGGCGCGGCGCGGCCTGAGGAGATAGTGGTTGTTGGGGCCCATTACGATTCGGTGCCGGGCAGTCCCGGCGCCAACGACAACGCATCCGGGGTCGCGGTCGTGCTCGAGGTTGCGCGCGTGCTTGCCGGTGCGCCCACCCCACGCACCGTGCAGTTCGTCCTTTTCGCGGCAGAGGAACTGGGCCTGTTTGGCTCGGTGGCATTCGCGGACGAGCGAAGGCGGGGCGTAGTTGCCATGATCAACCTTGACATGGTGGGATGGGGGGGCGACCTGATGGTGGGCAGTTCTCCCGGACGCGACGAGGCCCTGGTAAACGCCACGCTCGAGGTGGCGCGGACGCTGGGTATCCCGGTCAGCCGGTTCCGCATGGCGGGCAGCGATCACGCGAGCTTCGAGCGGGTGGGGGTCCCCGCCGTCTTCCTGCACAGGGGCGTTGATCCGCACTACCACCAGCCTACCGACCTGCCGCCCATCGTGGACCCACGGAACCTGGAGGAAGCTGCCCGGCTGGTGGTGGGGGTGCTGCTACATCCAGCGTTCCCGTCCGCGGTAGTAGGTCGCCGGCGCATCGGGATGGCGGCGCCGGAACTCCCGGTAGCGCCGCAGCAGGCGCCGGTAGCGCGCGTCGGATGAGCGCAGCGTCCTGTGGGGCGCGGCGATCAGGTGGCGCTCCAGCTTCCACATATTACGGCGGTTGAACCGCCAGTCGTAGTCTCCGAGGTCGCGGAGGTCTATCAGCGCGTAGCCGGTGAGCCGTCCGGTGAAGTCCACGTAGGGGTCGTAGTAGCTCCACACAAGGTCGCGGATTGACCTGAAGACCGGCCTGCGGCCGTGAAGTCCGGCGTCCCGGGATCGCGCCACGGCGCCCCACCGGCCGCGCCGCCTGAAGACGAACAGCACGTGATCCAGGTTGTCCTGCGACTCCAGACTCACAACCAGCGGCGGGTGGCCGTGCTGCTCCAGGATGACGGTTGCCGCCAGCGCCGACTCCACACACATGACCTCACCCGCCCGGACGACCTCACGGAAGGAGGCCAGGGTCTTGCCGACGCGGTGGTGGTTGTACCGCAGCGAGTTGAGGTACCGCTGCACCTGCCACGGTGTGCGGAGAGCGTCGATGACGGCGCGTTCCTTCCGGGTGAAGGCACTGCGGGGTGGCGGCTGGTGGGTCACGGCGGCGAATGTTCGCGCGATCCGTTCAGAAAGCCTGCCGGCCTCTCGCCTGGCCCCTAAGCGGCTCCCGCCTCGAGCTGAACGATCAGGTCGAGTAGGCCAGCGGCTTCCCATGCCCGGTTGCGCCGTGATTCGGAAACCGGTGCAAGCACGGCTGCGTTGACAAGCTCTCGGATGGCGTGGTTGACGGCTGGCTTGGAACGCCTGGTCGCGGCAACTGCGACCGGGACCGTGATGATTGGGTAGGCAGGTAGGATTTCAATGATCGCCCAGGACGCGGCGTCTGCACGTGGGGAAGACGCCTCGCGGAGTTGCCCCCGCCACCCCGCCCGCAGCTCGGCCACCAGCTCCACGTATCGAGTCGCCAGCGTGGCGGCTCGGGCGGCGGCAGCGGCGAAGATCTCGAGCCATTCGGCCATCTGATCCTGGCGGAACAATGTCAACCCCCGGATGTAGCGTTCTCTGTCTCGTGCCAGCACGACGCTGATCGGTGGCACGAGCGTGGGAGCGAGGCGTCGCCTGCGCAGTATCACTTGAACGAGCGCGCGCCCCGTTCGGCCGTTCCCGTCCTCGAAAGGATGGATTGTCTCGAATTGCGCGTGTGCGATTGCAGCCTGCACGAGTGGCGGGAGGTCGTCTATGCTGCAGAAGCTGCACAGGTCGTTGATCAACCTGACCACCTCTTCGGGCGGAGGTGGTACGAACTCTGCGCCGCAAGGGTTGTAGTCGTTCCCCCCGATCCAGTTCTGTTTGTGACGGAACCGCCCTGCCATAGCACGATTGGGGGCCCGCTCCAGAAGCACGCGGTGGATCGCCAGCAGATCCTCGGGAGCGACCTCTCGCGCTGCAGGCATCTCCTCGATGGCGAACTGCATTGCGTCGATGCTGGCGAGGATCTCAATAGCGTTCGGGCCGATACTGCGCCCCGCATCGCTCGCGACTTCAGCACGCGCCAGTGTCCGGGCATCAATCTGCATGCCTGCGACCTTTGACGATGCGATCGATTCGGCACGGAGCAGCAATCTGGCGAGCGGGACGAGTGCCGGGCTGGCCTGGTTATTCAGTCTGGCGACGGCTGCCTCTGCATCAGATACGACTGCTGCTATCTCTCCGGGCAACGAGATAGAGAGGCCTGCTATGGGTTCGGGCACGAATGCATCGTACTCGCAGGCGCGCCGATACCTTGGGGCGCATGTAGCGCGTGGTTGTACTTCCAGACTCGCCTCAGGAGTTGTCCGCGCATCTTATCCTTAACCGACTACCGCCGTAAGTAATGGATAACCAGTAGTCTTTACTAAGACAAGGGGGTCAGACCCGCGCCCGACGCCGACGGCAGGAATTCTGCAATTGCCCGAGCGGGCTGCGTTGCCCACGACCGCGCCCGGTGGTAGACTGAACTGGCGGTCCAATCGAATAGCAGACCTTCGGGGCAGGGTGAGCCGGCGTGCGCCGGCAATTCCCGATCGGCGGTAGAGCCCGCTAGCCCGGCTGCGCAAGCAGCCAGGCAGATCCGGTGAGACTCCGGGGCCGACGGTAAAGTCCGGATGGAAGAAGGTCAGGATTGGAACCCGGGATTCGGTCGCCGGGACCGACGGTGTGCTTTGTGCGCGCCGCGGCCTCCAGCCCGAACCCGCGTTCCGATGCACCTGCGCCCGGAGGTCTATGGACCCCGGGCGTGATCATTTGCTCATGGGAACGCACGACGACACCACGATGATGCAGCAGGCCCTCCGCCTCGCGCGGCGTGCCGTCGGGCGCACCAGCCCGAACCCGATGGTCGGGGCGGTGATCGTCGCAGGCGACGAGATCGTCGGGTCGGGGTACCACGCCAGAGCAGGCGAGGCGCACGCCGAGGTCGTTGCCCTGCGTAAGGCCGGCACCCGCGCCCGCGGAGCCACCCTCTACGTGAACCTCGAGCCGTGCGCGCACACCGGCCGCACCGGTCCCTGCACCGAGGCGCTGGTTGACGCGGGCATCCGCCGCGTCGTGGTCGCCATGCGCGATCCCGACCCCAAAGTGGACGGCAGGGGGATCGCGCGGCTACGTGAAGCCGGCATCGAGGTGGAGATCGGCCTGCTCGAAGACCGGGCCCTGCGGCTGAACGAGTCCTACGTCAAGCACCGCCGGACCGGGATTCCTTTCGTCACGCTCAAGTGGGCTATGAGCCTGGACGGCAAGATCGGCGCTGATCGCGGGAGCGCGACCGCGCTCACCGGCGAGGAGGCGCGGCGCTTCGCGCACTCCCTGCGCAACACCCACGACGCGGTGCTGGTGGGAGTGCAGACCGTGCTCGCCGACGACCCCCAACTGACGTGCAGGATCCCCGGCGGCCGCAATCCGCTGCGCGTGGTCCTGGACTCGCGACTGCGCACTCCGCCGGATGCGCGCGTGGCCGCCGGCGTCGTCGAAGCGCCGACCCTGATCGCCACGACGGCAACGGCGCTCCCTGCGCAGGTCGAGGCGATGAGGCGGGTCGGCGTGGAGGTGCTCGTACTAGATCAGGCGCCGCAGGGTGTGGACCTGAGCGCCCTCATGGAGGAGTTGGGGCGCCGGGGGGTGCAAAGCGTCCTGATCGAGGGCGGCGGAACCGTGAACGCCTCCGCGCTTGCCGCCGGCGTCGTTGACAAGGTGGTCGCGCTCGTGGCGCCCCGATTGATCGGCGGAACCCTGGCGCCCACGCCCGTGGACGGCCCGGGGCTCGCGGGCGTCACAGGGGCCGTGCGCCTGTCGGAGGTGCGCACCCGAAAACTGGGAAAGGACATACTGATCGAAGGGAAGGTGGAAGACAGATGTTCACAGGCCTTGTAGAAGAGCTCGGCGAGATCCAGATCATCACCGGCAACGCCGACGGTGTGCGCCTGAGGGTACGGGCAGGAGCGGTGCTCGACGGTGCCCGTGTTGGCGAGAGCATTGCCGTCAGCGGCGTGTGCCTGACCATCGTGGACGTCGAGGGCAAGGCGTTCGCGGCCGACGTGGTGGCCGAGACCCTGCGGCGGACCACGCTGGGAGGGCTGCGGCCAGGGGATCCGGTGAACCTGGAGCGGCCTTTGCGGTTCGACCAGCGTCTGGGAGGGCACATAGTCCAGGGGCACGTGGACGGTGTGGGCACGATCACCTCGATCAGGCCCGAGGGCGAGGGCGTGTGGATGGAGATCGCGCCGCCGCCGGCGCTCATGCGCTACCTGGTGGAGAAGGGTTCGGTTGCCGCCGACGGCGTCAGTCTCACCGTGGCGGCAATCACGGACGCACCCGGGTTTGCGGTTGCGCTGATACCTCACACCCTGGCCGTGACCACGTTGGGACGTTGGGGCGTGGGTGGCCGGGTGAACATCGAGGTGGACATCCTGGCCAAGCACGTGGAAAAGCTGCTGGAAGGGGTGGCGGGACGGTGGACGAGCTGACAGGCGGCGCGGTATTCCCACAGGCCTCGGTGGCCGAAGCGGTTGAGGAGCTGCGCGCCGGGCGGATGCTCGTTGTGGTGGACGACGAGGACCGCGAGAACGAGGGCGACCTCATCATGGCCGCCGAGTTCGCCACGCCCGAGGCGATCAACTTCATGATGATGCACGCGCGCGGACTGATCTGCGCGCCGCTCACTCCCGAGCGGTGCGATGAACTGCGGATTCCCATCATGGTGACCGAGAACACCTCCCACCACGGGACCGCGTTTACGGTTTCAGTGGACGCGCGCCGCGGAGGGACCGGCACCTCGGCCCACGATCGTGCGCTGACGATCCGGTTGCTGGCCGGCGCTGAAGGGGACGGCAACACAAGCCCCGACGACCTGGCCCGTCCGGGGCATGTCTTCCCCCTGCGTTCGGCTCCCGGGGGCGTGCTGCGCCGCGCCGGGCACACCGAGACCGTCATTGACATGACCCGCCTGGCCGGGTTGAAGCCGGCCGGTGTGATCTGCGAGATCGTCGGCGAGGACGGAACCATGGCGCGCCTCCCGGAGCTGCGCGCGTTTGCGGCCCGCCACGGCCTCAAGGTGCTGACGGTCAGGGAGTTGATCCGGCACCGGCTGCGGCACGATCCCTTCGTGCGGAGGGAAGGGCAGACCCGACTGCCCACCGCGGTCGGGGAGTTCTCCGCCGTGGTCTACGAGAACACGCTCGACGGCTCGCACCACCTGGCGCTGGTGAAGGGGAACGTGGGCGACGGCGCACCTGCCCTCGTGCGAATGCAATCAGAGTGCCTCACCGGCGAGGTGTTCGGATCGCTGCGGTGCGACTGCCGCGAGCAGTTGCAGACGGCCATGCGGACGGTCGAGCGCGAGGGGCGCGGCGTGATCGTCTACGTTCGCCAGGAAGGCCGCGGCATCGGGCTGGGTAACAAGATCAAGGCCTACGCGCTCCAGGACCAGGGCGCGGACACGGTGGAGGCCAACGAGCTGCTGGGATTCCCGCCTGATCCCCGTGACTATGGCGTCGGCGCGCAGATCCTGGCCGATCTCGGGCTGAAGCGCATACGGCTGCTCACCAACAACCCCCAGAAACGCGCGGGCCTCGAGGGGTACGGCATCCAGGTCATCGAACGCGTGCCCCTGGAGATCCCGCCCAACAGCGAGAACTACGGCTATCTCAAGACCAAGCGCCACCGTCTGGGACACCTGCTCAGCATAGAGTGAGGCACGGCCGGGTCTGGTGATGGGAGGGTGACAGGAGGATGATGGCTCAGAGGGGAGCGACCTTCCGCGGCGGAGATGACGCCGCAGGGCTGGCCTTCGCCTTGGTGGTCAGCCGGTACAACGAGGCGATCACGCAGCGTCTGCTCGACGGCGCACTGGAGGTACTCGCTGCGAAGGGCGCGGTGCGCACCGACGTGGCATGGGTACCAGGCGCGCTGGAGATCCCCCTGGTTGCCCGGCGCATGGCCGAGGCGCGGGGCGAGGGGGCCACCGGGCGGCGCGGCGCGCGCCTTTACGATGCCGTCATCTGCCTGGGATGCGTCATCAAGGGCGAGACGCTGCACTTCGACCTCGTGGCCCAGCAGGCCGCGGCCGGAATCGCCAGGGTCTCGCTGGAGACAGGTGTCCCGGTGATCAACGAGGTGCTGGCGGTCTTCGAGCCCGAGCAGGCAGCGGCGCGCTCAGGGGGCAGGGTCAACCTCGGCGCCGATGCCGCCCACGCGGCGATCCAGATGGCCAACCTGATACGGGCGCTGGAGGCCGCGGAAAAGTGACCGTCACGCTGTACGCGCACGCGGACGTGCGGCCCAACGGCGGCTCGGTATCACCGGGAGATGCCCTGGCCGCGGCCGGCGGCCGCGTGTTGGCAGTCGGTGATACCGCCGGCCTGGCCGCCGCCTTCCCCTGTGCGCGCCGCGTGGACCTCCAAGGGCTACCCGTCTTCCCCGGGCTCATTGACGCGCACCTCCACCTGATCGGCTACGGCTTCGGCCTGCTCCAGGTGGACCTGCGAGGGGCCGGGTCGAGCCGGGAGGCCGCCCGGCTGGTGTCTGCCGCGGCCGCGCGCCTGCCGGAGGATGCATGGGTGTTGGGGCATGGGTGGGACAAGAACAGGTGGCCCGAGGACCGCTTCCCCACGCGCCACGATCTCGACCCGGCCACGGCCGGCCGGCCGGCGGTGATGGCGAGCAAGGACGGCCACCTGCTCTGGGTCAACTCCACGGCCCTGAGGGCGGCCGGGATCACGCGCGATACCTCTGACCCGCCCGGAGGCGTGATCGGCCGCGACGCCGCCGGTGAGCCGGACGGCATCCTCAAGGAAGAAGCCGCCGCGCTCGTGCGCCGGGTTGTGCCGCCGGCGACCTCCGAGATGCGCGAGCGCGCCGCGGCGGCCGCGATCGCCGACCTTCACCGTCTCGGGATCACCGGAGTGCACACTTTCACGGGCACCACGGCCTCGGGCCCGGAGGATTTCGTGGCGCTCCAGCGCCTGCACGCCCGGGGCGAGTTGAGCATGCGGGTGGTTGCCTCCCTTCCCGACCGACACATAGAGGCCGCTGCCGCGTGCGGGATGCGCACAGGGCTGGGCGACGAGATGCTGCGCGTCGGCCCGGTCAAGATCTTCGCCGACGGCGCCCTGGGATCGCAGACCGCGAGCATGCTTGCGCCCTACGACGGCCAGCCGGACAACCTGGGAGTGCAGGTGCGGTCGCCCGCCGAGCTGGACCGTCTGGTGGCCCGCGCAATAGATGCCGGGCTGTGGACAGCGACCCATGCCATTGGCGACCGCGCCAACCGAGACGTCCTCGATGTCTTCGAGCGCCACCAGGCCGCATCGCAGCGCCTGGGAGCGCGCCATCGCATAGAGCACGTGCAGCTCCTGCATCCGGACGATCTGCCGCGACTCGCACGGATCGGCGTGGTGGCCTCCATGCAGCCGATCCATGCCACTGAAGATCGCGATATCGCCGATCGCTACTGGGGATCACGCGCGCGCTGGGCCTATGCGTGGCGCTCGCTCGCCGCCAGCGGCGCGGTGCTGGCTTTCGGATCGGACGCTCCGGTGGAGACGCCGGATCCGTGGCAGGGAATATACGCGGCGGTCACCCGACGTCGCGAGCACGGGAAGGACGGCAACGCAGGGCATGCCGAGGCATGGTATCCCCAGGAGTGCATCTCGCTGGAGGAGGCCGTCCGCGCCTACACTGCTGGCGCCGCCTTTGCCGCCGGCACCGAGGGGTGGCAGGGGGCGCTTCGTCCGGGGAGCGCGGCCGACTTCATCGTGCTCGACCGCGATCCATACGCGGGCCCACCGGAGGAGTTGCTGCGGGTCAGGGTGCTGGCAACGGTGGTAGGCGGACGCATCGCCCACGCGGCCGGCGCGCTTGATGGCGCGCTCGACGGGTTGATTGATGGGTGAGGGAGAGGCGGGCATACATGGGGCATGCAGCGGCGTTCCTCTGGGCGCGGGTACAACGTACCCGTGCCACGCGCCGGCACGGCGCGCGAAGAAAGGGTGAGCAGGATGGCATATCCAAAGTACGAGCCCAAGAAGTTCCGCTCGTTTGACGTGGAGTTGGACGGCATCTCGAAGAAGACCATGGAGGAGCACTACAAGCTCTATCAGGGCTATGTCAACAAGGCCAACGAGATTCACGAGAAACTCGCGGCCCTCGACAAGGACCCGGCCAAGGCCAACCCGACCTTCTCCGAGATCCGCGAGCTCAAGGTCGAGCTGACGCGGGCCGTGGGCGGTGTGAAGAACCACGAGATCTACTTCTCTCACCTGGGTGGCGGAGGCGGGAAGCCGTCGGGCAAGTTGCTCGGCCTGATCGAGCGGGACTTCGGCAGCGTCGAGAACTGGCAGCGCGATCTGAAGGCCACCGCGATCGCGGCCCGGGGCTGGGCCTGGACGGCGTTTGACTGGGACACGATGCGGCTGTTCAACTACATAGGGGACGAGCAGAACACCTTCCCGGTCTGGAACGCGACGGTCGTGGTCGCGCTGGACGTCTTCGAGCACGCGTACTACCTGGACTACCAGACCGCGAAGGCGGCGTACGTGGACGCGTTCTTCCGCAACCTGGACTGGGCGGCCGTGGCGGATCAGGCGAAGTTCGTGCTGAACGTGATCCAGTAAACCTAGGACACCCCGGCCGCCGTCACACGGTTGGCACAGAGGGGGCGGGCGTGGACGCTGAGGACCGGCAACTGCTCCGTGCTTTCACGCGCGGGGAGGAGAGCGCCTTTACGGCGCTCGTGATCAAGTACCGGGAGAGCGTCTACCGCGTGGCGCGCCGCATGCTCGGGAACCACGAGGACGCCGCGGATGTGGCCCAGGAGGTGTTCATCCGCGCGCACCGGGCGCTGCCGCGATTCGACGGCCGGTCGCAGCTCTACACCTGGCTGTACCGCATTACGGTCAACCTCTGCCTGGATCTTCGCGGCCGGTCATCCAGGCTGCCTCTGCTGGATGACGAGGACGGCGCGCGCGACCGCAGCGGCATCCCGGCCGCGGAAGATGAGGCCGAGGGCAGGGAGGCCGGACGGCTGGTGGCGCGGGCCGTTGCCCAACTCCCGCCGCGCCAGCGCGCGATGACCGTCCTGCGGCTCTACCAGGATCTGCCCTACCAGGAGATCGCCCGCATCATGGGCTGCTCGGAAGGCACGGTGAAGGCAACGATGTTCGCGGCGCTGCGCAAGTTGCGCCGCGTGCTGGTCGAGGAGGGCGTCCGAGCGCCATGACCGACCGCTGCGTGGAGGTGCTGGAGCGCCTGGTCGAGGGTGTGACCGGCACGGTGCCTCCGGATGAGCGCGCCGCCGTCGCCGGCCATCTCGCCTCGTGCGCCCGCTGCCGCGACGAGGCAGCCTCGCTGGAAGCCGTTGCCGCGCGCCTGCATGCTGGGGCCAGGTTTGTGGCGCCGCCGGGCTTCTGGGAGGAGTTCATGCGGCGGCTTGCCGACCGGATCGAGGAGGAGAGGGCGCCGGCAGGCGCCCGCCTCCGCCGGTGGCTGGCCTCCCCGCGGCATGCGCTGGGCACGGCCGTGGTCACAGCGGTCACGGTGCTGGCGGTCTTCGCGGCGGTCCGGACCATACCGCCCCCGTCCGATCCCGTCGTGATTCGCGCACGCGGGCTGGTGACCGCAACGATGACCTCAAGCCTTCCCTCGCTGGGAGAGATGCTCGATGTCTGGCGCGCCGGGCTGGTTCACGAGACCGACTCGGTCGTGGACAGAGGGGCGAGGTAGGGGGAGTGGTCGCCGTGCGCCGCCTGGCACCTGCACTCCTGGTGGTGGTGATGGCGCTGGCTCTGCCCGCGGTGGGGCAGGAGCCGCGGCAGCGGGGAGAGCGGATCATCGAGGCGATCTTCATCTGGCGCCTGGTGGACGAGCTCGACCTCACGGAGGGGCAGATCATCCGAATACTGCCCCGGCTGAAGGCCCTCAAGACCATCCGGATCGAAATGGGCCGACGGGTGCCCGTGCTGCGGCGGGAGATCCGCCAGCTTTCCGTGCAACAGCCCCGTGACGAGGAGGCCATCCGGGTCAAGGTCGCCGAGCTCAACCTGCTGCGCGCCGAGATGGAGTCGGGCAGGCGGCGCCAGCTGCAGATGATCGCCGCGGTGCTTACCCCTGAACAGCAGGCCAAATTTGCGCTGATTCAGGAGACCTTTGAGATGGACACCCTTCGCCTGCTGGAAGAGATGCGCCGCATCGCCGAAGAGCAGTCGCCCCCCCGCCGCTGATCCCCGCGCGGCGCTAGGTCTCGTTCACATCCAGCGGTTGGAAGCCGGCGATGCCAAGCTACCTGGATCGCCGCACAGGGATGCGGCATGGCATCAACTGCACGAGTCACTCCTTCCGCCACTCGTTTGCCACATACCTGCGCCCGATGGGTACAGCGCCATCCAGACGCCGTCGAGCAGTGGCCTGTCAACGTCTTGCACGCGCGACTCGCCCGCATCTATGAAGACGGCCGGGTCGACGAAACGGAGCGACAGGATCTCGCGGAACTCCTTACCGCGTTGGTCGGCGGACAAGCCGGCATCATCGTTGGCGAGGATGCAGCAACGGATCTGCCTATCGACCAGCCTCCCCCACCGTTGATTTGGCGCGGCTCGGTCTTTGTGTTCACCGGCAAGTTCGCGTTCGGTCCCCGAGCAGAATGCGAACGGCAAGTCATGCGTCTTGGTGGTATGTGCGAGTCGAGTGTAACGAGACGGACCAACTACCTGGTCATCGGAACCTTCGGAAGTCGCGATTGGGTCCACACTTCGTTCGGTCGCAAGATCGAGAAAGCCGTCGAGTACCGCAACGCCGGGCAGCCGCTGGCCATAGTGAATGAAGATCACTGGGCTGCCGCACTCACGTAACCCAACGGTCTAACCACGGCTTGCACCCGACGGCGCTCGCTGCGATCGTGAAGCGCCGCGGGTGAAGCCGATCGTTAGCCATATCTGGCTTCGGGTCTCCTCATGGCGTAGAATATCCGAGAGGTGCCGACATGATGAAGTTCACGGCAGTCTACATCAAGGTTCCTGAGGGTTACATCGCCTTCGTGGAAGAGCTACCGGGCGCTAACACGCAGGGCTCGACCCTTGAGGAGGCCAGAGAGAACCTGAAGGAGGCAGTAGAGCTCGTCCTGGAGGCGAATCGGGTCTTGACGGAGGAGAGCCTTGAAGGTCAGGAGGTTATCAAGGAGCCCCTCCCGACCGCATGAAGCGGCGAGAACTCATCGGGCACATCGAGAGGCACGGGTGTGAGTTCCTTCGTGAGGGGGCGAAGCACACCGTGTACGTGAACCGCAAGGTCCGCAAGAGCTCCACGATTCCCCGTCACCGCGAGATAAACGAGGACCTGGCCAGGAAGATCTGCCGCGATCTGGAGGTTCCCAATCCCTGAATGGCTAACATGGCCCTGCACCTGCCGATCGTCTCTGGTGCTCGCAGGTGAGGGCCAAGCCGTTAGGCCGCGGCTTCCGTTTCTACTTCTTCTCGCGAGAAGAGCGGCGGCTGCACGTGCATGCTCAGGGTGCGCGGGGCGAGGCCAAGTTCTGGCTCGACCCGGAGATCGAATTGGCGGAGGACTACGGTCTCGGCCCACAAGCGGTGCCGCGAGCGTTACGATTGATCAAGGAGCACGAAGATGAGATCCGGGCGGCGTGGCACAAGCACTTTGGTCGCTGAGGTGGCCAACGTCTCGGCGAATGGCTTCTGGCTCCTCGTGGACGAGCGGGAGTTGTTCGTGCCATTCGAGCAGTTCCCCTGGTTCCGCGCGGCCACTATCGGGCAGCTTCTGAATGTCCAACGGCCCCACAATAACCACCTCTACTGGCCTGATCTCGATGTGGATCTCGCAGTGGACTCAATCGAACATCCAGAGCGCTACCCCCTCGTCAGCAAGGCACGGCCTAACATCGCGCCTCAGCGGCCGGGCCGTACGTCAAGTCCCGTGCGTTCGCGGGCAACGCGCCAAGCGGCGAGCCGCTGAGCGATGCGTTCGGCGTCATGAGCTGGGAGCCGCGGGCCTGTGGCGCCTGGCAGAAGCGCTTCCGCTAGTCTAGGAGTCCTCGATGAGTGTGCGAGTTGTCCGCCTCGGAACCCAGCGGATTCCGGGAGAGGGAACAAGAATCGGAACCGTCCGTCGGCCTCCCCGCGGTGTGCCGAAGGCACTGTTCTCGAGGCGGAACTGGTACGACGTCTGGTTCCCGAACCTAGCTCCAAACGTGGAGACCATGAAGCTTGGGCAAGAAGCAGCGTCACCAGCGCAATGGGCGGCGTTCACAGGGAAGTACAGGACCGAAATGGCTGCGCCCGAGGCGAAGCGCGACCTGGAACTCCTGGCCGTGCTATCCCACACGACAAACTTCTCTGTGGGCTGCTACTGCGAGGACGAGAGCCGCTGCCACCGTTTGGTTCTGAAGCAACTCCTCATCGAGAACGGAGCAAGTGTCGAGTAATCAGCGTGATGGACCTGGTCGGAATCCTCAAGCGCCCTGAGAGTGGGCGCTAGGTCTCGTTCACACCCAGCGGTCGGAAGCCGGCTATGTCCAGGATCGAGCCCGTCCGGTCCTCCGAGGGCCTGAAGGCGGCTTCCACACGCAGGCCGATCTTCGCATCGGATGCGGCCACGCCGCCCAGTCGGTGGTACATTACGGTATCGGCGCCGTCCAATCGCACCAGCGCCATCAACACAGGAGGGTCGAGCAGGGTTCCGTCCAGGGCCAGGTACGCCACTGTTACTGCCTCGATGGTGCCCGATGGCCCCACCTCAATCCAATCCGTCAGCTCGTCAAAGCACCGCTCACAGAACAGCCTTCCAGGCACGTAGGTCAAGCTGCACCGTCCGCAGCGGGTCCCGAGGATGCGGGCTTCGTCCTTCATTGCGCGGAAGAAACGCTCGCCTGCCGGGCCGTAGGTGTAGCGGCTGGTTACGGGCATGCTCCCATACCAGGCCTGGAGGTCGTCCGCGTGCAGAGTGGGATCAAGCGGCATGGCTATCCTCTCCTGTGCGGCTTGAAGTACCGAATGTCGGTGATGGCGCCCTGGCGTGCGCGCGCGGGCTTCCACACCGCCCGGACCCGCATGCCGATGTGCACCCGGTCCGGGGCGATCCCGCCCAGCAGGTGCATGATGCCCGCGGGCGGCGACGTGCCGTCCAGGTCAATCACCGCCGGGATCAGCGGCTCGGCAATCCGCTTCACGTCCCACGTGACGTAGCACAGCGAGAAGGTGTTCACGATTCCGACATCCGCCAGGGGCACGAAGGCGTCCATCGGAGCAAAGCACTGCTCGCAGAACGCGCGCGGCGGCACGACCGTGCGGTCGCAGCGCGCGCACCGCACCCCCAGTATCACGCCGGCCTTCAGACCATCGAGGTACAGGCCGATGGCCAGGCCCGCGTCCCAGGTGTAGTCGGCCCGGAGCCGGTCGTGGACGGAGAGCACGCGCCCCTGCTCGATCTGTTCCTCGCTGAGGGTGGTGCCCGGGTAGGACGCGATCCGCTGGGTCATCTCCTCACCCCTCGCTCACGCGGGCCGCTGCGTGCCCAGTATCGTTACTGTCCCCACCTGCATCAGGTCGCCCCATGCCTGGGCCAGGCCGCGCTCGGGCGTCCCCGGCACCTGGCGCGCCCCTGCCTCGCCGCGCAACTGCCAGAACAGCTCCGCGACCTTCATCAGGCCGGCCGCGGCTATTGGATTGCCTACCCCGAGCAGGCCGCCGGACGGGCAGACCGGCATGGCGCCCCCTCGCCCGGTCACACCCTGCGCGGTCAACTCAGGCGCCTTGCCGCGGTCGGCCAGGAGCAGCCCTTCCAGGTGGTGCAGCTCCTTGTAGTCGAACGGGTCGTAGGGCTCGACGATGTGGATCTCCTTCCGGGGCTCCCGCACGCCGGCCATCTCGTACGCCATGCGCGCGGCCCGCTCGACGTACTCCGGGTAGGCCAGATCGCGGTTTGTCCAGTAGGCGGTGTCGAGGTTCCAGCCCACGCCCTGCACCCAGACCGGCCGGTCGGTGATCCGCTCTGCCACGCCTTCGGCGGCCATGACGATGGCGACCGCGCCGTCGCTTACCGGGCTTACGTCCAGGCGCTGCACCGGCCAGGCCAGCACCTCGGAGTTCAATACGTCTTCAACCGTTATGCTGGCTTCGCCGAGCATCGCGCACGGGTGGTCGGCGGCGTTGCGCTTGTTCTTCACCGCGACCTGCGCGATGTCGCGCTTGGAGATACCGTAGGTCTGCATGTAGCGGTTCATCTCCAGGGCGAAGATCCACAGCAGGTTAGGTTCCAGCGGGCGCTCGGTGGTGTGGTCGAAGATGGTCAGGAACGCGGCCTGGGCGTGCGGGTGGAAACTCGACATCTTCTCCTCGGCGACCACCAGCACCACGTCGAACAGGCCGCTGGCGACGTGGTACCAGCCGTGCGGCCCAAGGAACACCCCGGTTCCGCCCCCGACGTACGAGCGCATCACCGGCTTACCCCAGGCGCCACTACCGTCGGAGAGGTACTCGCCCTTCATGTG
This sequence comes from Armatimonadota bacterium, assembly GCA_016869025.1. Taxonomy (NCBI): domain Bacteria; kingdom Bacillati; phylum Armatimonadota; species Armatimonadota bacterium. Next base: position 34,843 of record VGFA01000020.1, read on the forward strand.
CACGCCGTCGAAGGCGTCGGGCGCGCTGCCGATGCAGACGCCGCCGACGTCTTTCAGCGTGAGCCCGCAGGAGTCCAGGGCCATCCGGGCGGCGTGCCAGGCCAGTTCTTTCGGCGTCTCCATGGCCCGCCGCACGAACCGGGTCATTCCGGCGCCCACCACGGCGACGCGTCGCATGCTCATGATTCCCTCCCGCCCAACTGGTTGCTCAGCACCGCCACGGCGCCGCTGGTCGTGGGCACCCCGCGCCAGGACTGAGCGAGCCCTGTGTAGACGTCGCCGAGCTGTCGGGATCCTGCCTGCCCCCGCAGCTGCAGCACCACTTCCAAGACGCGCGCCAGCCCGGAGGCCTCCAGCAGGTGGCCGACTCCCAGGCTCCCGCCGGATACGTTGATCGGCAGGCATCCGTCCGGGGCGGTCGCGCCTTCCACGGTCAGCGGTCCGGCCCTCCCCAGGGAGCAGAGCCCCAGCGCCTCCAGGTGCTGGAGTTCCTTGTACGCGTAGGTGTCATCCACCTCGGCGAACTGGATCTCCTCCGCCGGATTGCCGATGCCGGCCATCTTGTACGCCATCGCCGCCGCCTGCTCCGCATACACCGCCCTGGCCCAGCTCCGGCTCTCCAGCGAGGGGCTGTCGTTGGCCCAGCCGATTCCGCGTATCCATGCAGGACGGGGAGAGAGGCGCCCGGCTGTCTCCGCGTCTGCCAGGACGAGGACGATCGCGCCGTCGGCGTGGTCGCTGATCTCCAGCCGCGCAAGCGGCGAGGCGACCGCCTCGGAGACAAGCACGTCCTCGGTCCGGAGGTCGGCCCCGAACGCCGCGGCAGGGTTGCGCAACGCGTTGCGCCGGTTCTTCACCACGACCGCCGCGCACTGCTCGCGCGTCGTCCCGGACTCGTGCATGTAGCGGCAGGCCTCCAGCCCGGCCACGGCGAGCGGGTTGGCCCGCAGCGGCCTGTTGAGGATCGGGTCCATCGCGTAGGCTGTGATGTGCGGGAGGGTGAGGATGTTGCTGGCTTTGCTGTGCCCTTCTACAACGACGACCCGGAACCGGCCGGTGAGGATCTGCATCGCCGCGGCGGCCAGCCCGTGCAGGCCGTCGCCGGTGATTGTGTGCACGGGTCGCTGCGCCCCGCCGATCTGGTCGGGCACGTACTCATCGAAGATGCTGGTACCCTCGTGGAAGTCCTCGGAGACGGTCACGAAGCTGTCCACGTCGCGCCGTGGGTCCACTCCGGCATCGGCGTAGGCACGGACCGCTGCTTCGTAGATCAACTCCTTATACGACACATCAGGGGTAACCGGTCGGAAGCCCGACCAGCCTACGCCGATGATGGCGACGGGGTGCATCATGGAAACCTCCTGGCGGACTTGGGGCGGGGGCTCACTCTATGTGGCTTCTTCGCCGGCGCCGCGGTACCTTCCGTCTGGGAAGTCGGCCCGGGCCCCGGCCCCCCTCTGTAACCGGCAGGGATAGGATCCGCGTACCAAACGCAGGCACTCTTGCAAATAGTGACACCATACGCAAGAACAGACTCGTGCGGTGGGGTTACTCCCCCCCGCTGAACTCTGATACCATAGCCCCGTGAGTTCCTCCCGCGACGATGTGGTCGTCACCGGCCTGGGGGCCGTCACCCCCGTGGGCCTATCCGCGCCCGAGACATGGCAGGCCCTGTGTGCAGGCCGGTCCGGCGTAGGTCGCATTACGCAGTTCGACGCCTCCGCATTGCCTGTGCAGATAGCAGCCGAGGTGCGCGGGTTCGATCCCACGCGGTGCGGAGACGGCAAGATGGCCGGCCGCCTGGAACGGTTCGCGCAGTTCGCGATGGCGGCCGCTACCGAGGCGCTCGCGGACGCGGGCCTGAACCCAGGCGAGGCCGAGGCGGACCGGATCGGCGTGGTGATGAACACGGGCGGCGGCGGGGTGGGCCTGGTGGAGCGGGAGAAGGCCGTGATGGACGCACGCGGTCCGCGCCGCGTTAGCCCGTTGTTCGTCCCGATGATGATGTCCAACATCGCCGCCTGCCAGATCTCGATCTCGCTGGGGTTTGGCGGTCCTGTCCTCACCTCGACGGCCGCGTGCGCCGCGGGTGTGCTAGCGGTGGTGGACGCGGTCCGGCTGATCCGGAATGGCGAGGCGGACGTCATCATCGCCGGCGGGTGCGAGTCGGCGCTGACTCCGCTCTCGTTCGCCGCGATGTCGAACATGCGGGCCCTTTCCAGGCGCAACGACGAGCCCGAACGGGCCAGCAGGCCCTTCGACCTGGACCGCGACGGGTTCGTCTTCGGGGAGGGAGCGGTCGCGCTGGTGCTGGAGCGTCGGGACCACGCGGAGGCCCGCGGGGCGCGGATCTACGCCGCCGTGCTGGGGGGTGCCGTTACCGCCGACGCCTACCACGTGGCCGCGCCCGATCCCGATGGCAGAGGGGCGGCGCGGGCGATGATGCGCGCTCTGCAGCAATCCGGGCTTTCCCCCGATGAAGTGGACTACATCTGCGCCCATGCCACAGCCACCGAGGTTGGCGACGTGGCCGAGGCCCGCGCGATCCGGCAGGCGCTGGGGTACCGCGCGGACCGCGTCGCGGTCAGCGCCCCGAAGTCCATGGTAGGACACCTCATGGGCGCGGCCGGCGCCCTGGGCGCGCTGGTCGCGGTCAAGGCAATCCACGAAGGCGTTGTACCTCCCACCATCAACCTCGAACGGCAGGATCCGGAGTGCGACCTGGACTGCGTGCCGAACGTGGCCCGGCGCATGGAGGTAGGGGTCGCCATGGCCAACGGATTCGGCTTCGGCGGCCAGAACATCGTAGCGCTCTTCGGCCGGGCCTGATCCCCGTTGACGGACAGCCCGCAGGTCCATTAGAATATCAGTATACGCTGATATAGAGGTGGGCCCCTAATGCCTGCCGCATTGACCGCCCTGGCGCTCAAGGGAAAGCTCTTCCGCGGGTTCGCCGATCCCTCACGGCTGGCCATCCTGGAGGCACTGCGCGGCGGTCCTCAGTGCGTGTCGGAGATCGCGCGCGGCGCCGGGCTGAGCCAGCCCAACGCCTCGATGCACCTGGCATGCCTTGAAGGATGCGGGCTCGTGACCCGGCGGCGGCAGGGGCAGTTCGTCAAGTACGCCATCGCAGATCCCATCGTCCTCGACCTGCTGCGCGGCTCCGAACGCCTGCTGGAGCGGGTCGGCGAACAGGTCTTCCGCTGCACCCGCTACGAAGGACGCCGGTAGTGGCCGCGGCCACGGAGCGTTGCGATCTCCCTATCGCCGGCATGGACTGCGCTGACTGCGCCGCTCGGATCGAGCGTGCGCTGGGCCGGGTCGCAGGGGTCGAAAGCGCGCACGTCTCGTTGGGCACCGGCCGCGCCACGGTCGTATTCGACCCCTTGAAGGCGTCAAAGGCGCATCTGGCGCAGGCTGTGGAGGCGCTGGGCTACAGTGTGCCGGGCTCCAGTGCTCCAGGCCTACGCGCTTCCCTCCGGGCCCGTCAAGAAGCCGCGCCCCGGCTCTTCGGGATCGCCTCCGGGCTTTTCGTGGTGGCGGTCGCCGGCGTCGTCCTGATCGGACTGGCCGTCGAGCGCCTGGGGCTGATCGAGGCGGCGTCCCGTCTGGTTCCTGCGCCGGTCGCGCTTGCCGCGGTGCTGGTAGGCGGCCTTCCGGTCTTCCGCAAGGTCTTCCTGGCAGTCCGCGCCCGAAGCGTAACCCCTCACGCCCTGATGACGCTGGGCATCGCAGGAGCCCTGATCATCGGAGAGTACGGTGCGGCCGCGGTCATCGTCTTCTTCATGCGCTTCGCCGACTTCCTCGACGCCTACACCGCGGGCCGCGCCCGGCAGGCGATCCAGGAACTGGTGGCGCAGCAGCCCCTCGAGGCTCGGATCATCCGCGACGGCATCGAGATTGACGTGCCCGCCTCCGAGGTCGGCGCCGGTGAGATCGTCCTGGTCAAACCGGGCGAGCGGATCCCGGTTGACGGCACGATTATCTCCGGGCGGGCCTCGATCAACCAGGCCCCGATCACCGGCGAGGCCATGCCAGTAGAGAGGACCGAGGGACAGGCCGTGCTCGCCGCCACGATCAGTCTGGATGGCGCGCTCCGGATCCGCGCCGAGCACGTGGGCGCCGACAGCACCTTTGGCCGCATCGTGCGGCTGGTGGAAGAAGCCGAAGCCCACAAGAGTGGTGCGCAGCGTCTGGCCGACCGCGTCACCGCGTACTACATCCCGGTCGTGACTGTGGCGGCCGCGGCAGCATGGCTGATCGGCGGCTCGGCAAGCGCCGGGGTGGCCGTGCTCGTCGTCTCGTGTTCGTGCGGGATAGCGCTGGCGACCCCGGTCGCGGTGGTCGCGGCTGTCGGAAGCGCCGCCCGGCGAGGCATCCTCGTCAAGGGCGGGACCGCGCTGGAGGGCCTGGCGCGGGCGGAGATCCTGCTGCTGGACAAGACCGGGACCCTGACCGTGGGCAGGCCGCAGGTGACCCGCGTCCGTCCAGATGGAAGCCGCACCACCGCCGAGGTGCTGGCAGTCGCCGCCATCGCCGAGCGCTACTCCGAACACCCAGCGGCCGCGGCGGTGATGGCCGCGGCCCCACAGGCCGGCGGAGGAGAGGACGCGGCGCAGATCGAGGTAGCTCCTGGCCGCGGCGTGATCGTGCGCGAGCACGGCCGGCAGGTCGTGGTTGGGAGCCAGCGACTGTTCGCCGAGCGCGATCTTCCCCTGCCCGAGCGGCTGACCGACGAGGCGGCGGCGCTGGAGGCCGCCGGCCAGACGGTGCTGTTCGTCGCCGATGATGGCTGCACCGTCGGTCTCATTGCCATCGCCGACGCGCCCAGACCCGAGGTGCCCGAAGCGCTCCGGGCGCTGCGTACTCTAGGTCTGGAGCGCATCACCATGCTCACCGGCGACAACGCGCGCGCCGCCAGGGCGATCGCGGACGCTCTGGGGGTGGACCACCGGGCAGAGATGCTTCCGGAGGACAAGATCGCCGTAGTGCAGGCCTTTCAGGCCGAAGGCCGGGTGGTCGCCATGGTCGGTGACGGCATCAACGACGCCCCGGCCCTTGCCCAGGCCGACGTTGGCATCGCCATGGGCGCCACCGGGACATCGGCGGCGCTGGAGGCCGCCGATGTCGCCATCATGCGGGATGACTGGCGCCTGGTGCCGGACGCGGTACGAATCGGTCGGGAGGCGTTCGGCGTCATTCGCCAGAACCTGTACGGCACCGTTGCCTACAACTTGACGGGCATTGTGCTGGCGGCCGTCGGCCTGCTGCCTCCGGTGCTGGCCGCGGCTGCGCAGGTGATTCCCGACTTCCTGATACTGTTGAACTCGGGGCGGCTGCTGCGGTCCGGAGGGCGTGGGTGATGCGCGGTCATCGCGCAAGGAGATCCCGAAGGCCGCACCAGAAGGACCCTATTGACAGAGGCGCGCCACCTGGGTCACTCTTAGAGGGCAATGTCATCTAGACGTCTAGTGCGGCCTGCGATCAACCCCCACTCCCGCGTTCCCAAGTACCTTCAGCTCAAAGCAGAGTTCATGCGCGAGATTCAGGAGGGACGCTGGACTGAGGGTGCACGGTTCGCGTCTGATCAAGAGCTGACCTCGCAGCTTGGGGTAAGCAGGATGACGGTGCGACAGGCCGTCGCCGAACTGGTCAACGACGGCTTCCTCCGCCGCGATCACGGGAAGGGCACCTTCGTCACGCGGCCCCGCGCCCTCCGGCGGTTCTGGACGGTGATCTCCTTCACCGAGGAGATGAGGTCCCGGGGGCTGGAGGTCCAGAACAGGCTGCTCGGCGTCCGGCGCGTGATCCCATCCGGCCGTATCCAGAAGGCGCTGCGCCTGCGGCCGGGGGAGCGCGTGCTGCAGATCCGGCGCATCCGCGCTGTGCACGGCCAGCCCATCGCCTACAACGTTTCCAACATTCCGGTGTCCCGCTGCCCCGATCTGGACCGTTGCAACCTCGAGGAAGACTCGCTCTACCTCATCATCCAGAACCGGTACGGCTATCGGATAACGCGCGGCGACCGGGCCTACCGCGCCGCCAAACCCAGCCGGGCAGAGGCCGCGCTACTGGGGGTTGCGCCGGGCGACCAGGTGCTGGTCGTGGAAGGCACGACGTTCGTGGACCGGGAGATCCCGATAGACTACTGCTACGAGGTCTACCGTGAATAGGCCGCTGCGGATCGGCGTGATAGGCGAGCAGGACGCCACTCCGGCGCTTGTTGCCGCGGCCGAGGAAGTCGGCAGGGAGGTCGCCCGCAGGGGGGGCGTGGTTGTCTGCGGCGGGATGGGAGGGGTGATGGCCGGCGCGGCGCGGGGTGCGGCCCGCGAGGGTGGCGTCGTTATCGGCATCCTCCCTGGGTCAACCGCCGACGGAGGCAGCCCCCACGTGACCATACCCATCATCACGGGCATGGGCGAGGGGCGCAACGTCCTGATCGCGCGTACGGCGGAGGCGGTGATCGCGATCGGCGGCGCCTTCGGAACGCTTTCGGAGATCGCATACGCGCTCAAGATGGGAGTCCCGGTGGTGGGTTATCAGACATGGGTGCTCCAGCGGGCCGGGCTGCAGGCCGATCCCATCTGGCGCGTGGACAGACCCATTGAGGCAGTGGCACTTGCCTGGGAGGCGGCCGTCGAGCGCCGGCGCGCGCTGGAGGGCATCGTGTCTCACGAAGCACGTTCCCCAACGGGGAGGAGGGAAGAACCATGAGAAGGCTGGTTGCAGTCCTGGTGGTGCTGGTGGCCGTCGCGGCCACAGGCCCGACAGGGTACGGGCAGTCTCGTGTGACGCTGCAGGTGGCCATCGCCGCGGACGTCAACGTCGTCGAGGTTCACCGGAACTTCCTGGGCGTGGCGTTCAGCAAGAACCATCCGACGGTGGGTTTCAACGTTGTGGGCACCGGCACCGGCGAGGCGGCCAGCCGGGCGATCTATGCCAAACTCAAGGCGCAGGCCGATGCCGGGCGCCGGAACTGGGACATTGACGTGGCGCTGGTCTCGATGCGCTACGCCGCACAGATGGCGAGGGAGAACCTGCTGCACCGGTTCACCTCCGATCTCCAGTTCGCGCCCTACGTCGTGGGCCCAGACACGGTACGGGCGTTCGGGGTGGACATCAAGGGCTACGTGGTCCCCATGTTCCGCAACCAGATCGCCATAGCCTACAACCCGCACTTCGTGAGCAAGCCGCCCCGGACGTTCGCAGAACTCGAGACCTGGGTGAGGGCCAACCCCCGGCGGTTCGGCTACAACGGAATACGCGGCGGTGTCTCCGGGATCGGTTTCACCATGGGGTGGGTGTTCTACAAGACCGGGCAGTACGATCTGTTCGTCCAGGGACCCTACGACAAGGCCCATGAGGGGATGATCCGCTCGTCCGTCGAGCAGCTCCGGGAGTTCAACCGGAACGTCACGGTCACCTCGGGCAATGCCGGCACACTGGACGCCTTGAACCGCGGCGAGATATGGATGGGCGCGGTGTGGGTGGACCAGCTCGTGGCCTGGAAGAACGAGGGGCGCATGAACCCGGAGATTACGCCGGTGCTGATCGGGCCCGGCCTGCCCATCTACCCGCTCTACCTGACGGTACCGCGCGAGGCGGCCAACCGCGACTGGGCCGCGCGGTACATTGACCTGGTTGCCAACCCGCACATCCAGGCGAAGGTCATCGTGGAGCAGTTCGGCTGGTATCCGGGGATTGATCCCAACCGGGTGATGCCGCTGGTGTCGGACAAGGCCAAGGCACTGCTGTTCCGAGGCGTGACCGCTGAGGACCTGGCCCGCTATTCGAGGCAAATGCCGCTGGCCGAGTACTACGACTTCATCCTGCTGGCCTACGAGGAGATCGTCCGCTAGGTGAGCGCGGCTCGTCCGGTAGAGCAGGTCCTGTGGTGGCTGGCGGCGATACCGGCCACCATGGTGATCATCGTTGGCTTTGGGCTTCCGCTGGTGCAGTCGCTGGTCGCGTCGTTCACGCGCGACGGCGTCCTGACGCTGGCGAACTACGAGCTGGTCTACCGGCTGTACAGGCAGGACGTCGTCTACACGGTCATGGTGGCCGCTGCGGGACTGGTGCTGACCTTCGGGATCGGCATCCCCCTCAGCGGCTACCTGCGGCTGCGCCACTCGCAGACCGCGGAGTTCCTGCTGAAGGTCCCGCTCTTCGTGCCGTTCGTGGTCGTCGGGCACGCGATGCGCATCTTTCTGGCACCGCGGGGCACGTTGCCTTCCTTGCTGCACGCGCTGGGGCTGGTATCACCAGACACGACCCTGGCAATCAGCGAAGGATGGATTGGGCTTCCGATAGCACTGGCGTGGAAGCACCTGGCCCTGGTGGTCCTGCTGCTGATGGGCGCGTTCCGGGGGGTGGGCGAGGAGTACCTGGAGGCCGCGCGGGGCTTCGGCGCTGGGACGTTCCGGCAGATCTGGGCGGTGCTAGTTCCCATGGCGGCACCGTCAATCGGGCTGGCCGCGGTGCTATCGCTTACGTCGATGCTGGCCTCGTTCTCGATCCCCCTGATGATGACGAAGGGGTCCGGGCCGCAGATGTTGATGATTGATCTGTACCACCGCTACGGGCTGCACGGCGACTTCGGTACGGCCAGCGCTATCGGTGTCGTGTCCTACCTCCTGGCCGCGGGCGCGGCCTACTACTACCTGAAGGGCGTCATGCGACAGTGAACGCGACCGGGCTGCGTGCGCCCAACCTGCGAGACCGGCCCAGGGGACTGCTGGCGCTGGCCCTGAGGGCGGCGCTCGTGGCCGTGCTCCTGGGAGCCATTGTCGGGCCGCTGGCAGGGCTGGTGCTGTGGTCGGTTGCCGAGCGCTGGCACTGGCCGGCGCTGTTGCCCCAGCAGGTCGGACTGAAGTATTGGGCCCGCATCACCCAGGGAGATCTGCTGGCCGCCCTCACCCGCGGCGTGGCGATAGCATCGGTGACCACCGTGGCGGCTCTGGTAACCGCAATCCCGGTCTCCTACGGGGCCGCCAGGGCGCGCCTGCCGCTGGGCCCGGTGTTGCTCATGCTGTTCCTTCTGCCCCAGGCCTTTCCGCAGTTGCCGGTTTTCGCCAGCGCCGCGGTGCTGTTCTACCGCTGGAACCTGGCGGGCACGTATGCAGGCGTCGTGCTGATCCACCTGGTCGGCGGGCTGGTCTACGCCGTTTGGACAATGACCGCCGTCTTCCGCGCGATAGGGGAGGACATTGAGGAGGCGGCCATAAATCTCGGCGCCTCGGTTACGCGGACGTTCTTCCGGATCTCGCTGCCGCTGGCGCTGCCGGGCGTGGTGGCCAGTTCGATCCTGGTCTTCATATACTCGCTGGATGAGTTCACCGGAACCCTGCTGGTGGGCGCACCGTACGTCACTACGCTGCCCGTCTACATGTACACAGCGAGCCTGGGATATGAACTCCAGATTGCCTCGGTCACCGCGCTCGTCCTGATGGTGCCCGGGGTGCTCCTCCTGGTGCTCATGGAACGCTTCCTGCGGGCCGAATACCTGGCGTTCTTTGGGCGCCTGTGAGCGCGCCCGGAGTGTGATCTGGTCGGAGGGTGACATAGAACGATGCACGTTCGCGTCGAAGACCTAACCAAGCGGTACGGACAGGTCACCGCGCTGGACGGCGTGAGCCAGACCTTCCCGTCGGGCGCCCTGACCGCGGTGGTCGGCCCCTCGGGGTGCGGCAAGACCACGCTACTGCGCTGCCTGGCCGGATTCGTGGCCCCGGACCGCGGCCGGCTCTGGATGGGTGATCGGGACGTTACGCACACGCAGCCCCAATCGCGCGACGCGGCCATGGTCTTTCAGAGCTATGCCCTTTGGCCCCACATGACGGTCTTTGAGAACCTGGCCTTTGCCCTGCGACTGCGCAAGGTCTCCCGCGGCGATGTCGGGCGGAGGGTGCGTGAGGCGCTGGACCTGGTAGAACTCGACCGCGTGCCCGGGATAGAGGATCGGAGGCCCCGCCAGCTCTCGGGCGGGCAGCAGCAGCGCGTGGCCCTTGCCCGGGCCATCGTCGTGCGGCCGCAGGTGCTGTTGCTGGACGAACCGCTCAGCAACCTGGACGCGAAAATCCGCCACCGCGTGCGCGTCGAGATCCGGGCGCTTCAGCGCCGGACAGGCATCACCGCCATCTACGTCACCCACGACCAGGAAGAGGCGATGAGCATCGCGGACATGGTCGTGGTCATGGAGGGCGGGCGCGTTGCGCAGGCAGGCCGTCCCGAAGAGGTGTATGCGCGACCCAAGAGCCCATTTGTGGCGGAGTTCCTGGGCTCCACGAACGTGCTTGCGGCGGTGATGGATCCCGATGGCCGGATCCTGCCATCCGCGGCCGGCTCGCTCATCTTCCGCGCGGAGGACATTCAACTGGCATCGCCGCGGGAACCGGCGCCCGCGGGCTCGGCCTGGGTGGATGGTGAGATTGTGGATGTGCTCTTCCTGGGGGCGGGATACCGCGCGTACGTGCGGGTGGGCGAAGAGGTGATAATGGCGGATAACCGCACCCCGATGCCGCGCGGAGCCGTGCGCGCGGTGATTCGCCTGGAGAAGGTGTTCGCGTTCGGTAGGGACTAGAACAGGCCCCACCCGGGTACACGGACCCATGGGACCGCATACCCACGGGGCCACATACCATGGGTAGGGCGTTCTGCGGCGCGCCAGGCGTGGCCTTGGCCGACTTCGGAATCACTGCCGCGTCGCGTGCGTTCTATCTATTGTGTATTGTTCTGGGCTAACGGTCGGGCGCATGGAAGGCAGGGGGTTCAAACGGTGAGCGGAAGTCGTGGAGAGCGGGCCTACTCGCTCATAGAGCTTGTGGTCGTGTTATCCTTGGTGGGCATCCTGCTCTCGCTGGCCGTTCATAGCATTCGCCTGGCCGCCGCCCGCGAGGAGATTGACGGGTGGGTCCGCGGCGTCGCGGCCGACCTCAGCTCCGGGCAGCAGGACGCGATCACCCGGCGGGCTAGCGTGCGGGCGACGTTCATGGATCAAACGTACACGATCGCCGTGGACGGCGGTGCGATCCTCCGGCAGGAGATCCTGCCCGGGCACATCACGTTTGGGTCCCCGCAGCAGCAGGTGGTCTTCGACCGCAGGGGCGTACCTTCGGCACCGCTGACGCTGACGGTAAGCAGCATCTCCACAGGGCGGTCATACACCATTCAGGTGGCAGGCGGCACAGGCAGGGTGAGCTACAGTGAGCAGTAGGAGGAACCGGGGCGGCTTCACCCTCATAGAGGTGGTCGTTGCCGTGGCCGTTCTGGGAGTGATGGCCACCACCGTGCTGGGAGGGGTTCTCTTCAGCCTGACCCAGTCGCGCAGGGCCCAAATTCGGGCACAGGCCGCGGCCTGGGTGCAGTCGGAGCTGGACTTCCTGCGGGTCCAGGGCTACGGGATTCCGGTCACGACGGCGCCGCGCCGGTTCCCGGACACCACTCAGCCCAACGAAGGGTACATTGACTACGCGAATCTGCTTGAGCCCCGCGTTCCGGCCGGGTTCTATCAGGCCGAAGTAGAGGTGACCCCGGTCTCCGGCATACCGCTCAAGCGGCTTGTGGTGCGGCTGTATCAGACGCCGACCTCGCAGCCATACACAATCCTGGTGACCTATGTGTCGAACTTCACCTACCAGTAGGGCCCCGACCAGGATGCCGGCGCAGGGGCAGGGGCCGGCGGGCGTACTCCGGGGTCAGGCCGGGACCACCCTGGTCGAGATGCTGGTTGCCATCCTCGTGATGGCTATTGTGATCGGGACGATGTCGGTGCTGGTGGGCGCAGCGGTGCGCGGCAAGATGATCGTCGCCGTGCGTACCGCCGATACCGAGTCGGCGCGGCAGACCCTGGAGTGGATGTCCGAACGGCTGCGCAACGCCGGCCTGAACGTCTATCCAAACGCCCAGGTGGAGCTGCGCTGCAGGGACATGGTGGTGGCGGAGGACTCCGGCCTTCGCCCCCGGTCGGGAAGCGTCCATGTGAGCGGCGAGATCTTGAACTCGGACCTCGTCGCGGGCAACGAGGTCATCACTCTGGGCTACCGCCTCGAGAACGGCGTGGTCGTAGAGGAGATGGCTCCGTGCTCCGTGGCCTGGAACTCCTCCACCGTCTCCTCGTCCGCGGTCTCTAACCCGCGCATCCCTGTGACCTCGCTGGTGTTCAGGTACTTCGCGCGCACGGGCGATCTGATTCCCGTCCCCTCTGGCGGGCAGATCACCGACCCGGAGCAGGTCCGCGGCATCCGGCTCATCGAGGTCACGCTGACCGTCCAGGGAGAAGAAGGCACGTCCGGCGCGCAGACACAGACCTTCACGCGCCTGGTCATGTTGCGCAATCCCCGGCCCGACGTGAACAACTGGATAAGCCCATCGGAGACGAATCCGCCATGAAAACCGCAAGCAGCATCGAGCGGGGCGCGGCCCTGCTCTCCACGATCCTCGTACTCACCTCGTACTCACGCTGATCATGATAGTTACCGCTGCCGTGATGATCGTGGTCAGGTCCGACCTGGCGGCGGGAATCCGCCAGCAGCAGGCCGTGCAGGTCTTCAACGTGGCCGAGGCCGGCCTTCACTACGCCATCGCCCGCATGCAGGCCCTCGGCCCGGCTTCCGCCACCTACACCGGCGAGGCCGCGGCTGTGCCCATCAGCACCGACGGAACCGCTGGCGGGGCAGTAGGCTTCGCCGCGATCACCGTCAGGTGTCTGGACACCACGATCCCTACCGGCACCGGCTGCACCCAGAACTCCGCCTACCGGCGGATTCGGTCCGAGGGCCGTCTCTCCACCCCGGGTCCCACGCGTGTGGTAAGCGCGATAGTTGAGGGCACGACCTCTTCCACCAGCAACTACGCCATCTGTGCCTACGACGGTGTCAACCTCGATCAGGGCGTGAGGATCTACGGCGACGTGGGCAGCAACGGCAACATCACCCTGGCCCGGGGAGGCACACCGTCAAAGGTCTGTGACTCCAACGCCGGCGGCGCCTGTCCGGCACCGGTGCCGGCCCCGGCGCAGGGTTACTCCGGGAGCGTCTACGCGGCGGGCTCGATTACCTGCGGCGGCGGCGCCTGCACCTCGGCGCAGATCGAAGGGACCCTTGCGCCCAACCAACCGGCAGGGTCGGTCTGCCCGGCCGTGACGCTTGCCCCTCCTTCGTCGGCGGGTGCCAGCCCCCTCACTGTGGCCGCGGGTACCACCGTAACGCTCGATCCGTCGGTGAACTACGGCGACGTGACCCTGGCCTCATCCGGTACCAGTGTCTGCCCGGCCGACGTATCCCAGCGCGCTACGCTGATCATAGACTCCGGCACTGATCCCAGCGCCACCGTCACGGTGCGTATGCGCCGGCTCTGGGTCGGCAAGTGCGCCCGCCTGGTGATCACCGGATCAGGAAGGGTGGCGCTCTGGCTGCTGGAGCCCGAATCCAACCCTGCCAGCGCGGCCAGGCAGGCGCTCAAGGCAGAGCAGTTGTCCGTCTTCGGATCTACCACAACCGGAGCGACCCCCTCTGCAATCACCGGCGACCGGTTCACGATCAACGTCCTGTCCAACAAGCCGAATGGAGACGCGGGCGACTGTCTGGCCGGGGATGCCACGTGCGGCGCCGTGCACTTCAACCAATCCGGGCTGATCTCCGGGACCTTCATCGTGCCGGGCGGCGGCTTCGAGCTGGACCAGGCGCAGCTCACCAACGGCGCCATCCTCTCGTATCAGATGCAGTTCGACCAGAATACCGACTTCTACTGGGATCCGGCATCGAGGATCGGCGGAGGGGGCCTTGCCAACTTCGACCGGCTGAAGACCTGGAAAGATCAATAGGGGTTGGTGCGGAAGGGGAGATTTGAACTCCCACGAGCTTTTGGCCCACAGGCTCCTGAGGCCTGCGCGTCTGCCAATTCCGCCACTTCCGCACGCATCTAGTGCAAAATCCAAAATCAAGGATAGCCAGCCAACCGCGGTGCTGTCAAGGACGCGGCAGGTGCCGCTCTATGCCGCTGGACAAGCAGGCGGCGCTGGTGCTATTGCAGGGTCGAGGGGCGAGAGATGAGCGCGTTAGGCACGCTCTACCTTGTGGCGACGCCGATCGGCAACCTGGAGGACATTACGGGCCGCGCGGTGCGCGTGCTGCGCGAGGCCAGCGTGGTCGCGTGCGAGGACACGCGTCACACGCGCGGCCTGCTGGCCCACCTGGGGATCCGGACGCCGACGCTCAGTCTCCACGAGCACAACGAGCGCGCCCGCATCCCGCAGATCCTGGGCCTGCTGCGCGAGGGCAGGAGCGTGGCCGTGGTGTCCGATGCCGGCACGCCCGCGATCTCCGACCCAGGTACTCGGTTGGTGGCCGCGGCTGTGCAGGGCGGGTTCGAGGTAGTGCCGGTCCCAGGCGCGAGCGCCGTGACCGCGGTCGTGCCCCTGGCCGACTTCCGGGCGGATCGGTTCGCCTTCATAGGATTCCTCCCGGCCAAGGCCGGCGAGCGGCGGCGCGTCCTTGCCGCGCTGGCCCAGTTGCCGATGGCCCTTGTGCTGTTTGAGGGCCCGCACCGCGTGCGCGACACGCTGGCCGACATCGAGTCGGTATTGGGCCCGCGCCGGGTGGTGCTGGCGCGCGAGCTTACCAAGGTGCACGAGGAGGTCCTGCGCGGCACCGCGGCCGAGGTGCGCGCGGCATTGAGCGCGGCGCCCAGGGGCGAGGTTACGCTGCTGGTTGAGGGCGCGGATGAGGGTTCGGTTGCGGGCGCGGGCGAGGCCGTGATCGCGGCCGGATCTTCGCCGTCCGGCGGCCGGGCACAGGAGCGCGCGTCCCCCAAGGAGTTCGCGGCGCGCCTTGTGGCGCAGGGGCTCTCCCGGCGTGACGCTGCCAAGGCGCTCGCCGAGGCGTACGGCCTGCCATCGCGCGACGCCTACAAGATCGCCAGCGGGGTAGTGTGAGATGCCCGTCTGGCCTGCGCCGGGAGACGTCGTGGTGGTGCACAGCGCCGCCAGCGAGTTCGAGGCCATCGCGATCCGCGATCTGCTCGAGGCCGTCGGCGTGCACGCGATGATCCGCTCGCGCGTGGTTCCCGGCTACGGGGTGCCGACGATGGCCGGCGACCAGGCCGGCATCGTGGCGGAGATCATCGTGCGCCCCGAGCAGAAGGACGACGCCCGCGCGCTGATTGCCGACTACCTGGCCGCACTCGAGGAGGAGGACGCTCCGCCGTGACCCGCCGTTCCGAATGGTGGCAGGACGTGTTCAACCGGCGGGCGTTCTTCGCTCTCTACCAGAAGGCCGACCTGGACCGCGCCGCAAAACAGGTAGATCAGGCGCTCTCCCTGCTTGACCTCCGCCCGCCCGCGCGCGTGCTGGACGTCTGCTGCGGCTACGGCCGCCACAGCGTGGAGCTGGCCCGAAGGGGGTTCGCGGTCGCCGGCGTGGACATCTCCGAGGCCCAGGTGGCGCAGGCGCACCACCATGCCGCCTCTGCCGGCGTCGGCCCTGCGTTCGTGGTGGGCGATGCGCGGGCGCTCCCGCTAGGGGCCGGTTTCGATGCCGCGATCAACATGTTCCTTTCGTTTGGCTACTTCGCGACCGATGCCGAGAGCCAGGCGATGCTGGACGGCGTGGCGCGGGTGCTGCGCCGCGGCGGCCGCCTGCTCATTGACTTCTGGAACCACGAGCACGAGATCCGCAACTTCCAGCCGGTAGTGCTGGACCGGCGCGACGACGAGATCCTGGAGATCGAGGACTGGACTTTCGAGCCGCTGGCAGGCCGGTTGAGCTGGGTCAACACCGTGATCTATCCCGACGGCCGCCGCGAGGCATGGACGCAGTCCATCCGGGCCTTCACGGTCGCGGAGGTGAGGAAGATGCTCGGCGCGGCCGGATTCGCGCTGGTGGCCCTCTACGGCAGTCTTGCAGGTGAGCCCTACACGATGGACTCGGAGGCGGCGGTCTTCGTGGCCGAGAGGCGTTGAGCCGCCTGGCGGGCTGCCCTGTCATGGACCACAGGCAGGCGGCCGGATCCTCTACCGCCACGCGGTCGTGAACGCCGCGATGAAGAACGTGGAGAGGCCCAGAACCACGATACCCAGCACGATGCCGGTGACGGCCTCATCGAGACCGCCCACTCCACGGGTCTTGAGAACCCGGTACAGCCCCAGGATCCCCAGCGTGATTGCCCCGAGGGCCAGGATGCAGTTGATGCCCGGCAGCCAGCAGACGCGCAGGGCGATCAGGCCCAGCGCGAAGCTCAGCCCGGCTGCGCGGGGCAGGATCCCGCTCTTCTGCGCTGCTTGCGGCGGACCCGTGGTCTGGTGCTGCATGGCACCCACCTCCGCTTCTAGTCTAGGAGCAGGATGTGGAGGCCGCATCGGGCATATGTCCAGGCGCAGGCGGTCCTCCTCCTATGATGCTGTGAGGCGGTGTCTAGTTCGGGGCTGGAAAGCGACCTACAAGAACCCCAGCATTTGACACTCTCAAACGGCCGGGCCTAGAATCAGACCTACGCCTGGCGGACCGGGGGTCTGTCGCGGCTTCCGAGAAGGGTGTGGCCGATGGAGAAGTTCTACATCACGACGCCGATATACTATGTGAACGACGTG